>NZ_DBHKYV010000024.1:0-124410 GCF_057315035.1 Cupriavidus sp.
ATCTAATGCATCCAGATCGAATTGTGCGACATACAAGGGGTTGGGGGAGAGGGTATGAGGTTCTGCTTGCCGACTCTCGCAATTTGAAGCGCTGGCCCTCTCCCCCGCCCCTCTCCCATTTCATGGGAGAGGGGAGAAAACACACAGATCTTTAAGCGCTCATAGCTCGTCTTCCACCGGCAGTATCCTCAGCACTCCCTGCTTGAACTTGTCCCATGTGCCCATGCCTGGCTCACTGGTATAGGTACGCAACACCCCATCCTCGCGCGTTACCCATTGCAAGTCGTCGCCGTCGAGCACCACCTGGTATGCGGCGTCGAGCAGCGCATCGTCGATGCCCTGGCCCATCATGTCGCACAGGTCCTTGCTGTCGACCACGATACCCATTTCGGTATTGAGCCTCGCGGAACGCGGATCCAGGTTCAATGAGCCGATAAACAGCTGGTGCCGGTCGACCATATAGGTCTTGGCATGCAGGCTGGCCCGGCTGCTACCGCCAGGGCCACGACGCTTCTTCTCCTTGGCCAGTTCGGCATAGGCGGTCGGCTTCAGTTCATACAGGATCACGCCGGCCTTGAGCAACGCCTTGCGCTTTGGCGCGTAGCCGGCATGCACGGCCGAGACATCGGTAGCGCCATAGGAATTGGTCAGGATGCGTACCTGCACGCCGCGCTGCTGCATCCCTTCCAGCCACTTCATTGCGGTATCGGGCGGTACGAAATACGGCGAGATCAGCGTCAGGTCGTGCTGGGCACCTTCGAGAAACTTCGCCAGTTGCGGAATCGCGTGGGTCGAATCGTCCTCGGGCGGATGCAGGACCTTCGCGGCTTGGTCCGCAATTACCGTGGCGCGGCCCCAATACGCGGGCAGCTTGTCCTGCTGGATCATTTGCACGATGCCGGTCTCGAGCACCGACTGGCCATACGGTGTCGCGCGCATCGCAACAGCATGCTCGTCCAGATAGGAACGCAGCTTCTGCTGCTGTGTCGCAGCCTCGTCACCGCTGAGCGGCTTGGCCAGCGCCGTGATTGGATAGACGGCTTCGCTGTTCCAGTAGTCGTCGAACACGTGCGATACCCGGGGCACCACCGGCCCTGCCGCCAGCAAGTCCAGGTCGGTGAAATCGGTATCGGCGGCACCGTAGTATTCATCGCCGATATTGCGTCCGCCAACGATCGTCAGCTGGTTGTCGGCGGTCATCGACTTGTTGTGCATGCGCCGGTCGATGCGCCGGAAGTCAGTCACGTACTCGAACAGCCGCATATTGCGACTGGCAAACGGATTGAACAG
The DNA here is from genome assembly GCF_057315035.1 of Cupriavidus sp. Taxonomy (NCBI): domain Bacteria; kingdom Pseudomonadati; phylum Pseudomonadota; class Betaproteobacteria; order Burkholderiales; family Burkholderiaceae; genus Cupriavidus; species Cupriavidus sp. Next base: position 1,291 of record NZ_DBHKYV010000024.1, read on the forward strand.
CCGGACCTCGACATTCGGATGCGCGTCCACGGCCGACAGCGCCTTGTCCTGCCCCGCCAGATGAATATCGTCGAGCAACAGCCGCACGCGTACCCCGCGATCTGCCGCGGCCATGATCTCGGCCAGTAGCGTAAGGCCGGTGTTGTCAGGCTCATAGATGTAGTACTGGACGTCGAGGCTGCGCTGCGCCGTGCGCGCCAGTGCAACGCGCATGGCGAATGCATCGGTGCCCGACATCAGCGGATAGAACACCGAGTCGCCCGGGTGCGCAGCCAGCTTCGGCGCCAGGCCGCGCGCCAGCGCGGTGTCGCCGGTGTCTTCCAATGCCAGCTCCGGCGCCATTTCAGGCCGTGGCGGCAATCCTGCACAAGCCGCCGTCAGAAGCGCCAGGACCATCATCAGCAGCCGGCGGGCAGAGCCGCCAGGCGCAGCAAGCGTGACATGCATCGTGCCGCCTCCCGGGATTGTTCCAAACCGAACAATGGACATATACGAAAACGACGTTTGCCATGGTAACCCGCACTGCTATGCTTTCGATACTTTCATTTTGATAGCTTAATAGCTCAGCCAAATAAGCATATGACTACTCTGTTCGATCCGCTGCAGATTGGTGCGCTGCACCTGCCCAACCGTATCGTGATGGCGCCGCTTACGCGGCTGCGCGCGGCCGATCCGGTCCATGTGCCCAACGCGCTGATGGCCGAATACTATGCGCAGCGCGCCAGCGCCGGCCTGCTGATCTCCGAGGGCGTCCCGGTCTCGCCCGAAGGCGTGGGTTATCCGAATGTGCCGGGCCTGTGGTCCGACGAACAGGTGGCCGGATGGAAACAGGTCACAGACGCCGTGCATCGCGCAGGCGGCCGCATCGTGGCCCAACTGTGGCATGTGGGACGCATCTCGGACCCCAGCCTGCTCGACGGCCGTACTCCGGTGGCACCGAGCGCGATTGCCGCCGGCGGCAATGTCAGCCTGCTGCGTCCGCAGCGTCCGTTCGTGGTGCCGCGCGCGCTCAGTAGCGAAGAGATCCAGGGCGTGGTAGCCGACTTTGGCCGCGCAGCCGCCAATGCCAAGGCCGCGGGCTTCGACGGCGTGACGATCCACGCCGCAAACGGCTACCTGCTCGACCAGTTCCTGCAGGATGGCAGCAATACACGTACCGATGCCTACGGCGGTTCGATCGAGAACCGCGCGCGGATCCTGCTGGAAGTTACCGACGCGGTCACCGCGGTCTGGGATGCGACGCGCGTGGGCGTGCATCTGGCGCCGCGCTCGCCAAGCCATTCGGTCGCCGAAAGCCAGCCGGCCCAAACGTTCGGCCATGTGGCCCGCGCACTAGGCCAGCGTGGGGTGGGCTTCCTGTTTGTCCGTGAAACGCAGGGTGAAGGCGCGTTGCTGCCGTTGCTCAAGCGTGAGTTTGGCGGCGCGATCATCGCCAATGATGGATTCGACCAGGATTCTGCCCAGGCGGCACTGGACAGCGGCAACGCCGACGCCGTGGCATTCGGCCGTGCCTATATCGCCAATCCCGATCTGGTGGAGCGCCTGCAGCAACGCGCCGAACTGAATACGCTCGACGCGGCCACGCTGTACGGCGCCAGCGGTGCACCGGCGACTGGCTACACCGACTATCCGACGCTGGGCGCGCTGCAAGCCGGTTGAGCCGCCTGGACCGGCTGGATTGGAATCACGGTGCGGCCGCCGCATTCACGCAGCAGGTCGCGCAGTTCCCGGATCACCGGGAACACCTCGTGGTTCCAGTCCTCGCCCTGGCTGTCGTGCGCGGCCTGTTCCATTTCCACGATCTCGCGGTCTTCCTTGAAGATCCGCTCGGTGAACCACACCAGCAGCGGCCACGCCAGATCGAGCGCGAATGGCACGCCGGGGCGGCGGATCGACAGCGTGCCGAAGGTCCGGTTGGTACGCTGCGCCGCATCCAGTGGCACGTAGGCAATCCACAGGTCCATTACCAGCGTGCCCGACCCGGACCGGATCTGCAGGGTCTGGTATGGGTAGCCGGTGCGTACGGTCATGACGTCCTTGTTGCTCTGGCCACCATCCTTGCCGAACACCAGCGCCTCGCCTACCGGTTGCTTGCCGCCTTCGCGCGTGAATACATAGTCGACTTCGACAAAACCCTCGCCGCGACGCCGGCCCAGTGACCGCGCGCGCATCATGCCCATCTGCTTGCGATGCAGGAACTGATGGTTCATGTCCATCAGGTTCTCGTGCATGAACGAATAGTGGCACCTCACCTCGCGGCCCAGGCGGCGGGTCTTGTAGTGCTTGTCCGATACCGACGCGAATTCGGGCAGCGGCTTGTGTTCCGCCAGCGCCGGATTGCCCGGGAATACGAAGATCAGCCCGGCCCGTTCCTGGCACGGATAGGCGCGCACGCCGTTGGGCAGGCGCTCCTTGCCCAGGTACGGCACGTCGATGCATCGCCCGGTGCAGTCGTAGGTCCAGCCGTGGTAGCAGCAACGGATCGACTCGCCGTCGACCACGCCGGCATGCAGCGGCACCTGGCGGTGCGCGCAACGGTCTTCCAGCGCGAAAACCTTGCCCGATTCGGTCCGTACCAGCACGATCGGATCGCCCGCGAACCGTACGCCGTGGGCGCGCCCTGCCTTTACCTCGCGGGACCAGGCCAGCGGATACCAGTGATCGGGATGGATCGGCACCCGGCGCAGGTCGCGTACGGGAGCCTCGGGCAGCGTCGGCGGCGCGGTGACCGGTTCGGCGGCCACTTGCGCAGCGGGATCGGTGGTACGGCGGTCAAGCGCAGACTCTGCATACATGCGGGACGTCTCCTTGCATCCTGGCACTCGATCTCCGGCGCCAAGGTGGCAGCCCGGTGGTATCGGGTAGGAAATCGGACGATACTAACCCAATGCGGCATCGCCAGTCTGTCAGCTTTTATCCGACTGGCGGCTATTCCAGCATAGTCAACCACGCACCGGTCTGGGCATGCCGCTTCGACCGGCACGCGCCGATCGGGTATGCTTGGCGGCAACTTCATAGAGACATGCCTGCACCGATCATGTCCCCTGCCACGCCTTCGTCCGACCAGCATCGCGCGACCGTCCAGCCTGCCGCGTCCTATCGCACGCTGGTCGAGACCATTACCGACTACGCCATCTTCTCGCTCGACGCCACGGGCCATATCACGAGCTGGAACGCCGGCGCGCAGCGCATCAAGGGCTACGCACGCGAGGAAATCCTGGGGCAGCATTTTTCGCGCTTCTACACGGCCGAAGCCAATGCGCGCAACTGGCCGGCCATGGAACTGGAAGCCGCCACGCGGCTGGGCCGTTTCGAGGACGAAGGCTGGCGCGTACGCAAGGATGGCACCGAGTTCTGGGCCAACGTGATCATCACGGCGTTGCGCGACCCGCATGGCAAGCTGATCGGCTTCGCCAAGGTCACGCGCGACATGACCGAGCAACGCCGCACCGCCGAGGCGTTGCGCCAGAGCGAGGAAACCTTCCGCCTGCTGGTGGAAAGCGTGAAGGACTACGCGATCTTCATGCTCGACGTCAGCGGCCGGATCATCAGCTGGAATGCCGGCGCGTCCTACATCAAGGGCTACCGGCGCGACGAAATCATCGGCAAGCATTTTTCGGTGTTCTACCCGCCCGACGACGTGGCCGCCGACAAGCCCGGCCGCGAACTCCAGATTGCCCGTGAACAAGGCCGCGTGGAGGACGAAGGCTGGCGCGTGCGCAAGGACGGCTCGCTGTTCTGGGCCAACGTGACCATTACCGCGGTCTACGACGAGACCCGCGTACTGCGCGGTTTCGCCAAGGTCACGCGCGACATGAGCGAGCGCAAGCGGCTCGAGGAGCTAGAACAGTCGGCACGCCGCATGAACGAGTTCCTGGCCACGTTATCGCACGAACTCCGCAATCCGCTGGCGCCGATGCGCAACGCACTGACCGTCATGCAGTTGCGCCCTGACGATCCGCAGGCCATCCAGAAGAGCGTGGGGCTGGTCGAACGCCAGATGTCGCACCTGACGCGCCTGGTCGATGACCTGCTTGACGTGGGACGCATCGCATCGGGCAAGATTGAACTGCGCCACGAGCCGGTGGACGCCACCAAGATCATCGCGCTGGGCATCGAGGCGGCTGAACCGGCATTGGCCGCGAAATCGCAGACGGTGACGGTGACCACCGGAGCTTCGCAGATGCCGCTGCTGGCCGACAAGACGCGCTTGAGCCAGGTCATGCAGAACCTGCTGCTCAACGCCTCGAAATTTTCCCCGCCCGGAACGGCGATCGCCGTCTCGGCCTCGACCAGCCAGCGCACGCTGGTGATCCAGGTCATCGATCACGGCCGTGGCATTTCGCCCGGCGCATTGGAGTCGATCTTCAACCTTTTCGTACAGGAAGACCGCCCCGGCAGCAGCGCGCAGGGCGGACTCGGTATCGGCCTGTCGCTTTGCCGCTCACTGGTGGAAATGCATGGCGGTTCGATCTCGGCGTCCAGCGGCGGCCCCGGTTTGGGTGCCACCATTACGGTGCAGTTGCCGATGGCCGCCATGCCCGACATGCCAGACACGCCTGGCGGCTCTGGCATTGCACCGAGCCACCGTCGGCGCGTGTTGCTGGTCGACGACAACCGCGACGCCGCCGACAGTATGTCGATACTGCTGGAAATGTCGGGCCATGAGGTGACCATTGCCTACGACGGCATGGAAGCGATCCACGCGGCCGCACGCGTACGCCCCGATATCGCACTGATCGACCTGGCCATGCCAGGCATGGATGGTTTTGCAGTCATTCATGCACTGCGCGGCATGCCTGCACTGGCAAACACGCGCTACGTGGCACTGACCGGTTTCGGTCAAACCTCCGACCGCGAGCAGACGGCTGCCGCAGGGTTCGACACGCACCTGGTCAAACCGGTGGAACTCGAAGTATTGCTGAAGGTGATAGCCGGAGAGTAAGGGCATGTTTGCTCCCCTCTCCCGCCATGCGGGAGAGGGGAGACCACCGAGGGCATAACCAGCGCTGCCGGTTTGCACTCAGCGAGAAAATCGCACCGGCAGGACCCACACCCTACCGTCGCCGACCACATAGATTGCCTCGCCCTTGCCCGCCTTTACCGTTGCATGCCCCGTGAAAGCACCAAAAGCCGGCAGGATCATGCCGTGCGCTCCCGCTACGAAGCACGGTAGCCGCAGTGTATCGGCGCCGGTCCCGCGCAACACGCACGCCGGATGCAGGTGCCCGGCCAGCGCGTAGCCTTGCGGCCGTGCCCCCGGTTCATGGCATAGCGCGAACGGCGCCACCACCAACGGCTCGGCAACCACCGTGATGGCCAGCCCGGGCGGCGGGTCGCCGGCATGGGTGTCGTGGTTGCCGCGCACCAGCGTGCAGTTCACGCGCGCCGGAAGCTGGCGGCGCCAGTCGTGCAGGGCCAGCAGCACGGCGGCGGTACGTGCCGCGCGCGCGTGCAGGAAGTCGCCCAGGAACACCAGTTCATGCACGGGATAGCGTCGGCACAGGTCCAGCAGGCGGGCCAGGTTGTCGGCCGTGGTGCCATGCGGCACGGGCTGGCCCAGCGCGCGGAATGCCGCGGCCTTGCCCAGATGGATATCGGCGACCATCAGCATGGCCATGCGCGGCCACCAGACCGCGTGTTCGGGCAACAGCCAGAGCGTTTCGCCGGCCAGTTGCACGGTCTGGGCGCCTGCTGCTTGTGATGTCATAGCAGTGGCAGCGGTTTGGAGGGCTTGCGGGGCCGGCGCGGCTTGCGCGGGCCCGCCGGGCCAGCATGGTCGGTCATGCCGAAGCGTGCAACGGCAGCCACGCGCGCGGGATCCACCGGGACATCGTTGGTGTCGGGAGCCTGTCCTGCAGCAAGCTCCAGTTCGGCCAGCATCCGGGCAATCCGATCGGCGAGTTTCTCGGTGCTGAGCTTCTCGCGCAAGAATTCGACGATCAGCGGGAATGACAGCGGTGAAGGCCGCCGCAGCGCGTGGAGGTCGAGCCGCAAGGTTGCCAGCCGCGCCAGTGTTTGCGCCAGACGGTGCGCGTCGAGCTCCTGCATCAGGACTTCGCGCTCGGCCTGCCCGAGCAGCAGGTTGCCAGGATCGTGCTTGCGGAAGACCTCGTAGAACAGGCTCGACGATGCCTGCAACTGCCGCGCCCCATACTGGGCGCCGGGATAGCCCTGGAATATCAACCCGGCCACCCGCGCAATCTCACGAAACCGGCGCAATGACAACTCGCCGGCATTGAGGCTGGCCAGTACATCGGCAGCCAGATCTCGCTGGCAGGCTTCGGCCAGCACCTCGGGCAACCACTGCGCCCAGTCCAGCGATGTCGATGCCAGCAGTTCGAGCCCGTAGTCGTTGACAGCCACCGAGAATGTGGCCGGCACCTTCTGCCCGAGTCGCCACGCCAGCAGGCTGCCCAGGCCCAGATGGACCGAGCGACCGGCAAACGGATACAGGAACAGATGCCAGCCTTCACGCGAATGCAGCGTTTCCGCCAGCAGGCTCGTCGGTGACGGCAGCCCCGACCAGCGCGTCTGCAGTTCGACCAGTGGTGCGATCAGTGGCAGTTCCGGCGTGGTCGCAACATCGAGCTGTCCGGCCTGCACCGCGTCGAGCGTTGCCACCACGGCGTCGGCCAGTTCCGTCGACAACGGCATCTTGCTGCCATTCCAGCGCGGTACGGTCGGACGCTTGCCGGTTGCACGGCGCACGTAAGCCGTCATCTCCTGTACGCGCACCAGCTCCAGCAGCCGCCCGCCGAACAGGAAACAGTCGCCGGGGGCCAGCCGGGCGATAAAGCCCTCCTCCACCGTACCCAGCGAGGCTCCGCCGCCGCCCGCGCGGGTCCAGAAACGCACCTGCATCGTGGCATCGCTGACGATCGTGCCCACGCTCATGCGATGCCGCCGCGCCAGGCGTGCGTCGGGCACATGCCAGATGCCGGCGTCGTCGGGAATGGCGCGACGGTAGTCGGGATATACCGACAGCGTCGGCCCGCCCTGGCGCACAAAGTCCAGGCACCAGCGCCATTCGTTATCGGTCAGGTCCCGGTAGGCCCATGTCTGGCGGACTTCCCACAGCAGGTCATCGGCCCGGAAGCCGCCGCCCAGGGCCACGGTCACCAGATGTTGCACCAGCACATCGAGCGGCTTGTCGGGCGACTCCCGTGCCTCGATGTGACCCGCCTCGATGGCCCGCCGCGCGGCCACGGCTTCCACCAGTTCCAGGCTATGTGTCGGCACCACGGTCACGCGCGACGCGCGGCCTGGCGCATGCCCCGAGCGTCCGGCCCGTTGCAGCAGCCGCGCCACGCCCTTGGGCGACCCGATCTGCAACACGCGCTCCACGGGCAGGAAATCGACCCCGAGATCCAGGCTCGAGGTGCAGACCACCGCGCGCAGCGCGCCGTTCTTGAGGTTCAGCTCGACCCATTCACGCACGCTGCGATCGAGCGAGCCGTGGTGCAGCGCGATCTGCCCGGCCCACTCGGGCCTGGCATCGAGCATGGCCTGATACCAGAGCTCGGCCTGCGAGCGCGTGTTCAGGAACACCAGCGACGTACTGCTTGAATCGAGCTCGCGCAGAACGTGGGGCAACATCGACAGACCAAGATGCCCGGCCCACGGGAACCTGCCGGCGGAATCGGGAAGCAGCGTATCGACGATCAGCTGCTTGGGCGTATGGCCGTGCACCAGCACGCGACGCGTGGGTGAAACGCCAGCCAGTAGTACATCACGCGCATGCGCGAGGTTGCCAAGCGTGGCCGACAATCCCCAGATACACAGGTCAGGCTGCCACTGGCGCAGCCGTGCCAGCGCCAACTGCACCTGCACGCCGCGCTTGCTGCCTATCAGTTCGTGCCATTCGTCGACCACCACCAGCCGTACGCGACCCAGCGTTTCACGCGCATCGGCGCGCGTGAGCAGCAGCGACAGGCTTTCCGGCGTGGTCACCAGCGCCGTGGGCAGGCGCCGCGCCTGTGCTGCCCGTTCGGTACTGCTGGTATCGCCGGTACGCAAGCCCACGGTCCAGTCGAGCCCCAGTTCGGCCAGCGGCGCCTGTAGCGCCCGCGTGGTATCGGCGGCCAGTGCGCGCATCGGCGTGAGCCACAGCACCGTCAGCGGCGGTGGCAGCGCACCGGCGCGCGCCGGCGGCTCGGCGAATGCCAGCAAGGCGCCGAGCCATGCCGCGTAGGTCTTGCCTGTGCCGGTGGTCGCGTGCAGCAGGCCGCTTTGCCCTTTGCCAATGGCATCCCACACCGCGCGCTGGAAGTCGAATGGTTGCCAGTTCCGGGCGGCGAACAGCGCAGGGAGCGACTGCGCGACGGGCGGCTGCCGCACGAAGCTGGCCTCGGCCGGGCTCATGCGGCGTCCTTCGCGGGCGGTTGCGGCAGCATCGCTTCAAGCGTGGCCAGTGTGTCGGCTTCGTCGATCGGCTTGTCGGTGCGCCAGCGCAGCATGCGCGGAAAGCGCACCGCGATACCGCTCTTGTGGCGGCCGCTGCGGGCAATGCCCTCGAAGCCGAGTTCGAACACCTGGGTAGGCGTAACGCTGCGCACCGGGCCGAATGACTCGATCGTGGTACGGCGCACGATCGCATCGACCGCGCGCATTTCTTCGTCGGTCAGACCGGAGTAGGCCTTGGCAAACGGCACCAGCGCCCGTTCCGGCACGCCGGGCGGGGCATTCCAGACCGCGAACGTGAAATCGGTGTAGAGGCTGGCGCGCCGGCCGTGGCCGCGTTGCGCATAGAGCAGTACCGCATCGACGGTGTATGGATCGATCTTCCATTTCCACCAGAGCCCCACGTCCCGGGTACGCCCGGCGCCGTAGGCTGCATCGGCAGCCTTGAGCATGAAGCCCTCCACGCCGAGCTCGCGCGAGCCGTCGCGCAGGCGGGCCAGATGCGGCCAGTCGGCGGCTTCCACCTGTGGGCTGAGTTCCAGTGCGGGATGTACATGATCGGCAATCACTCGCGCCAGTTGCGCGCGCCGTTCGGTCTGTGGACGGCTGCGCCAGTCCTCGCCTTGCCATTCCAGCAGGTCATACGCCATCAGAATCGCAGGCGCCTCACGCAGCAGCTTCGCATTCAGCGTCTTGCGGCCGATCCGCTGCTGCAACAACGCAAACGGTTGCACGCGCCCATCGATCCAGATCACGATCTCGCCATCGAGCACGGTGCCATCCGGCAGGGTCCGCGCAGCCTCCATCAGCTCCGGGAACCGCTCGGTAATCAGTTCCTCGCCGCGCGACCAGAGCCAGCCCTCCCCTGCCCGGCGTACCAGTTGCGACCGAATGCCATCCCATTTCCATTCCACCAGCCATTGCGCCGGGTCGCCGAGCGCGGCGTCGAACGCTTCGACCGGCAGCTGCAGCGGATGCGCCAGGAAGAACGGATACGGCTGGCCGCCGCGCATCGCGTTATCTCCGTGTTCGGGCGCAATCAACATCAGGAACCGTTCCGCCGACGGCCGCACGGAAACATCGGTATAGCCAATCATGCGCTCGGCCACGCGTTTCGGATCGATGCCGGCGACTTCACCGAGCGCACGCGTGACCAGCAGCTTCGACACCCCGACCCTGAAACTGCTGGTGATCAGCTTGAACAGTACCAGCCGCCCGCGTGCGTCGAGCGGTTGCCACAACGCATCGAGCGCGGCATTCAAGGTCTCGGGCGATTGGCCGCGCAGCGGCAGCAGACGCTGCTCGACCCATTCGGCCAGGCCGGCCGTGTCGGCATGAACGGCATCGGGTAACAGCAAGGCAATGGTCTCGGCCAGGTCTCCCACGGCCTGGTAGCTTTCCTCGAACAGCCATGGCGGCAGGCCGGCCGCACGCTGGGCAAGGTCACGCAGGGCCGCCACCGGCACGATCTGGCGCGGCTTGCCGCCCGCCAGGAAGTAAACGGCCCAGGCCGCGTCGGCCGCGGGCGCCTGGCGGAAATACTCGACCAGCGCGGCCAGCTTGGCATTGCTCGACGTGGTGCCATCGAGCGCGCTGTAGAGATCGGCGAAGGCCTTCATATGGCAGGCTCCGCCGGTACGCCGGGGGCGTCGCCCTCCGCGCTCCCGGCGCTCCCGGTGCTCTCGTCATCGTCATCGCCAAATGCGGTCTCGAATGCCTGGGCCTGCAGTCCCTGCTCCGACAGATAGCGCACCATGACCGGCACATTGCCATGCGTGACAATCACGCGCTGCGCGCCGGTGCCCGCAATGGCGGACAGCAGGCCCGGCCAGTCCGCGTGATCCGAGAGCGCGAAGCCGCGGTCGACACCACGCCGGCGACGCGTGCCGCGCAACTGCATCCAGCCGCTCGCGAACGCATCGGATGCATCACCGAAGCGGCGCAGCCAGGTGGACCGTTGCGCCGATGGCGGCGCCACCACCAGCGCGCGCCGCAACGCCGGGCTGCGCGGCGGCAGGTCGGCGGCCGTGATCGTCGGCGGAAGCGCAACGCCAGCTTCCGCATATGCCCGATTCAGCGCACTCATCGCGCCATGGATCACGATCGGGCCCGGCATGGCCATTTCCGCTCCGGCATGCCGCATCAGTCCATGCAGGATCCGTTGCGCCTTGCCGAATGCGTAGCAGTACAGCACGCTGGCGCGCCCGGCCGCCGCATTGACTTGCCACCAGTGAAATATCTCGGCCATCAACGTAGCCTGCGGCGTCCAACGATAGATCGGCAGCCCAAACGTGCTTTCCGTGATGAAGGTATCGCAGCGCACCGGTTCGAACGGGCTGCAGGTGCCGTCGGCTTCCACCTTGTAGTCGCCCGATGCCACCCAGACCTGCCCGCCGTGTTCGAGCCGGACCTGCGCGGAACCAAGCACGTGTCCGGCCGGATGCAGGCTGAGCCTGACGCCGTGGTGCGTGATCTGTTGCCCGTAGGGCAGTGTGTCGAGGGTGATGCCCGGCAGGCGCGCCAGCAGCACGCCGCGCCCGGGCTCCGCACACAGGTAATGCGCGTGCCCCAGGCGGGCATGATCCGAATGGGCGTGCGTGATGACGGCCCGGGCCACTGGCCGCCATGGATCGATATAGAAGTCGCCGGGCGGGCAATACAACCCTTCCGGCCTTGCCACGATCAGGTCCGATGCCATAGTCGTCGCGCGCTGCTTGAGTACGTTGATCAGTTGGTGACGCACTCCCCGCCAGCGTCATGGTCCGAGCTGCCACCTTCCTTCCGCGCCTCGGCTTGCCCACGCACATTGAGTACGGCCAGGGCGAACTGCAGCAACACCAGCGCCCAGGCCCCGCTATGCAAGCCCCAGCCGACCCACAACAGGTTGCTGAGCAGGAAGCACCAGAAGCCAAGCTTGCGCCGGCCTGCGGACTGGCTTCCCACCAGCCACGTCGACCCTATGGTCACGGCCATCGCCGGCCATTGCAGCGCATCGAGCCAGTCCACCGCAGTGCCTCCGTTGCCAGATGCTCCCAGACTAGGCGGGGCGCCGGACTCCCGGCAGCAGCACCGCTCCGGTTCGGCTGTCGGCGTATTCTCACATCGACTAAAAGCGCCTCATGAAACACTTATTGGCATGCAGCCTATTTTATGGATTTCGTCAATCAGCCGCTGGCCGATAGTGTGAGCTATCAATCCCTCCTAGAATCAAGCAACCCAATCCCCTGCCGACGTTACGCGGCCGGTCACCCAAACTATTTTTGCTACGTCCATGCGCCAAGAAAACCAGCGACTTGCCGAACTCCTGCGAGACGAACAGGAAAGTATCCTGCGCGGCTGGACCGCGGAATACCACAACTACGCCGAAGGTCGCGGCCTGACGCAGAACCTGGAGTCGCAGCAGCAAGTCATCCTGCGCGGCCTGGAGAGCGGCGTGCGCGCAGACGGCGATGCGGGCAACTTCAACGACGCCTCGTGGGCGGCGCTGCGCGACACGCTGGCGCAGTTGTCCAGCGCCCGCGCGGCACAAGGCGAAACCGCCGACGTGACCAGCGGCTTTGTGCTGGCGCTGAAGCGGCCGATCTTCGATGCATTGCAACGGCAGGCCAAGTCCAGCGGGCTGGAGGGCCAGATCGAGGTGATCTGGACCACCTCGGCGATCGTCGACCGCATGGCCCAGTGGACGGTTTCGACCTACCAGAAAACGCGCGAGGAAATCATCGTGCGCCAGCAGCAAGAGCTGCTGGAGCTGTCCACGCCGGTGATCAAGCTCTGGGATGGCGTGCTGGCCGTGCCCGTGATCGGCACGCTGGACAGCAGCCGTGCGCAAATGGTCATGGAATCGCTGCTCGAACGCCTGGTGGAAACCGGGTCGCAACTGGCGATCATCGACATTACCGGCGTGCCTACCGTGGACACGCTGGTGGCGCAACACCTGATGAAGACCGTCACCGCGATCCGCCTGATGGGCGCGGAAAGCATTATCAGCGGGATCCGTCCGCAGATTGCACAGACCATCGTTCATCTGGGCATCGACCTGCAAGGCATCATCACCAAGTCCACGCTGGCCGATGCACTGGCCACCGCGATGCGCCTGACCGGGCACACCGTCGTGCGCGCCACAGCCTGAGCGAGCCGAGGCCAACATGGAACGTATTCCAATCCTGCGGATGGGCCGGAACTTGCTGGTGACCATCCAGATCGACATGCAGGACCAGACCGCATTGCAATTGCAGGAAGACCTGGCGACGAAAGTCGAGAAAACCGGCGCGCACGGCGTGCTGATCGATGTCTCCGCGCTGGAGATGGTTGATTCGTTTATCGGCCGCATGCTGGTCAGCATTTCCGATATCAGCCGCATCCTGGGCGCGACGACCGTGGTGGTGGGTATCCGCCCTGCCGTGGCCATCACACTGGTGGAACTGGGCTTGTCGCTTGGGGGCGTGAAGACGGCGCTCAACGTGGAGCGCGGCATGGCGATGCTCGACGCTGCACAGGTGCTCTGACGTGGCGACCGAACTGGCCCCCGCGGGCGAGGCACCGATCCGGGATGAGCGCGACATCGTGTTGGCGCGCGCGCTCGTACGCACCCTTACGGCCCAGCTGAAATTCTCGCTGGTGGAGCAGACTAAGATGATTACGGCGGCCAGCGAACTGGCGCGCAATACGATGGTGTACGGCGGTGGCGGCGAAATGCGCTGGGAAATCCTGTCCGAAGGCGCCCGGAATGGGCTGCGGCTCCATTTCGAGGACCAGGGGCCGGGCATTCCTGACGTGGAGCAGGCACTGGTCGACGGCTGGACCACTGGCAATGGCCTGGGTATGGGCCTGTCTGGAACCAGGCGGCTGGTGAACGAGTTCTCAATCCGGACTCAAGTTGGCGAGGGAACCTGTGTCAGCATCACTCGGTGGAAGTAGGAACCACGGGCCGCATCATGCGGTACCGATCGGAGACCCCAGCCGCGTTGGCGAAGCCCGGCGCTATGCGGCCGAGCTGACTGCGCGCTTTGGATTTGATGCGATACAGGCTGGCCGCCTGGCGGTGGCTGTCAACGAACTCGGCAACAATCTGCTGCGCCACGCCACCGGCGGGCGCCTGCTGCTGGCCGTGCATGAAGTGGCCGGCAGCCTGGCCATCGATCTGCTGTCGATCGATGATGGTCCCGGCATGGCCGACCTGCAGGCGTGCATGCGCGATGGTTACTCCACCGGTGGCAGCGCGGGCCAGGGCCTGGGCGCGGTGCGCCGGCTGGCTGACGACTTCGATGTCCACACGCGTGCCGGCGACGGCAGCCTGGTGCTGGCGCGCTTCTATCGCGAACGTGACGCCGCAGGCGAGCCGCGTCGCCCCAACGGCGGGTTCGCCGTGGGAGCGATCTGCCTGGCCGCACCCGGCGAGCGTGTCAGTGGCGATGGCTGGGACGTGGCAATCCATGACCGTCGCGCCGATGTGGTGATGGCCGATGGCCTCGGCCATGGCCCGGACGCAGCGGTCGCCGCCGTGGCCGCGCTTACCGCTCTCGACCCCCAATCTGGCACGGCACCCGGCTCCTATGTGGAACGTGCGCATGCCGCGCTGCGGGGCACGCGCGGCGCGGCTGTCGGTGCGCTGCGCATCGACGCGAATTCGAACCGCATCCGGTTTGCCGGCGCCGGCAATATCCTCGGCCGCGTGATCTCCGGCATTGCCGACCGCACGCTGGTGACCCAGAGCGGTACCGCAGGCCTCCAGATGCGTACCGTGCAGGAGCAGGAACTGGAGTGGCCCGAGCATGCGCTGGTGATCGTGCATTCGGACGGCATCCAGTCACGCTGGCAGTTCGATGACGCGGCCGTGTTGCAGCGCGACCCGGCCATCGTGGCCGCCTTTGTCCTGTGGAAATTCAGCCGTGGTCGCGACGATGCCACCGTGGTAGTCGTCCGACGCGCCGAGATCTGAGATGAACGCCCAAGCCTCACGCCCCGACGAATCGAATCAATCCGGCGCATCTGGTGACTCCGGAAACGCCGGTGACGCCGGCACGCTGGACTCACTGCGCTCCCAACTGGCGGCCCGCATGCAGGAAGTGGAAGCGTTGCGCGCGGAGATCGAGGAAACCAACCGCGGCGTGGTGGCGCTCTATTCCGAGCTCGACATGCAGGCCGAGCAATTGCGCCATGCCACCGAACTCAAGAGCCGCTTCCTGGCCTATATGAGCCACGAGTTTCGCACGCCCATCGTATCGATCCAGAGCATTACACGCCTGCTGATCGATCGCGTGGATGGCCCGCTCACGCCCGAGCAGGAAAAGCAGGTGATGTTCGTGCGCGACACCGCCGCCGAGTTCGCCGAGATGGTCAACGACCTGCTGGACCTGGCCCGGCTGGAAGCGGGCCGCGTCGAGGTGTCGCCGGCCTGGTTCGACATGGTGGCCCTGTTCGACGCGCTACGCGGCATGTTCAAGCCCGTGCTGACCAACCCCGACGTTTCCCTGATCTTCGAGGAACCCCATGGGGTGTCCAAGCTGTTCAGCGACGACCGCAAGTTGTCACAGATCCTGCGCAACTACGTCTCGAACGCGTTGAAATTCACGCCCAATGGCGAAGTCCGCGTATCGGCCAGTTGCGACGCACCGGGCACGATCACGTTTTCGGTACGCGACACCGGCATCGGCATCCCGCCCGAATCGCATCGCGAAGTTTTCCAGGATTTTGTGCAGATCGATTCGCCGCTGCAACGGCGCTACCGGGGCTCTGGCCTGGGGCTGGCGTTGTCGAAACGGTTGGCCGAACTGCTTGGCGGCCACGTCGGCTTTGAAAGCGAAGTCGGCGTGGGTTCACGCTTCTACGTGACGCTACCGACCACCTACCCCAGTGCCGTGGCGTCTTCCGGAGTCGACCATGCCGGGTGACATCCCTCCCGATACCGCCCAACCCGATATCACGCGGACGCAGCCCCCGGTACGCGTGCTGGTGGTGGACGACAATCCGGTCACACGCTATGCCACGGTGCTGGTGCTCGGCGCCGCCGGCTACCAGACCCTCGAAGCCGAGAGTGGCCAGGAAGCCCTGCAACGCGCCGATACCACCGTGTCGGCAGTGGTGCTCGACGTCAACCTGCCCGATATCGACGGCTTCCAGGTTTGCCGCATGCTGCGCGACCGCCCTGAAACGGCAACCGTGCCCGTGGTCCACCTGTCGGCTACCTATGTAGCGGATTACGACAAGGTGCGCGGGCTGGATGCCGGTGCCAGCGCCTACCTGATCCATCCGGCCGAGCCGGCCGTGCTGGTGGCCACGATCTCGTCGCTGCTGCGCGCCAGCGCGGCGGAACGCTCGATGCGCGAGAGCGAAGCCCGCTTCCGCGCCATCTACCATCAGGCGATTGGCGGCATCTGCACGCTGGACCTGGCCGGCCGCTTTGTCGACGTGAACCCGGCCATGCTGACCATGCTGCGGCGCCCCGCCGACGAACTGGTGGGGCAACCGGTATCTGCCTTCGCGCCGTCCGACTGGCGCGACAGGGTCGACGATGCCACCGGGTACAACCGGCAAGACGGCTGGCAGGGCACGTTCCCGCTGCTCGACGTGCGTGGCGAGACCATGCACCTGGAGTGGAGCATTTCGGCGGTACTGGAAACCGGCGTCAAGGTAGCGGTGGTGTCGAACATCACCGACCATGTCAACCTGGAGCACCAGCGCGAACAGCTGATCGAACGCGAACAGGCCGCCCGCGCGGCCGTGGAACGGCTCAATCGCATGAAGGACGACTTCATCGCGATACTGTCGCATGAACTGCGCAATCCGCTCAATGTGATTTCGGTCTGGACGCACGTACTGTCACGCCATATCGATTCGGAGGAAGGCCGCCGCGGCCTGGCCGCGGTGGAACGCAATATCGGCATTCAGCGCCGCCTGGTGGCCGACCTGGT
The DNA here is from genome assembly GCF_057315035.1 of Cupriavidus sp. Classification (NCBI taxonomy): domain Bacteria; kingdom Pseudomonadati; phylum Pseudomonadota; class Betaproteobacteria; order Burkholderiales; family Burkholderiaceae; genus Cupriavidus; species Cupriavidus sp. The sequence goes on from NZ_DBHKYV010000024.1 coordinate 17,604, forward strand.
CGATGTGTCGATGCTCAATGTCGGCAAGATGCGGCTGGAACGCGAGCGCGTGAACCCGGCCGAGGTGGTGCGCGGCACGATGGACACCATGCAGGCCCAGGCCGAGGAACGCCATGTGACACTGGCCGTCGAACTGGCCCCGACCTTGACCCGGTCGGCATGGCTCGATGCCGCACGCTTCCAGCAGATCCTGTGGAACCTGGTCTCGAATGCAATCAAGTTTTCGCCGGAAGACGGCACGGTACGCATCGAGGCATCGTCCGATGCCGACAATCTGCGCGTACGCGTGATTGATCAGGGGCGTGGCATTCCCGCCGAGTTCCTGCCGCTGCTGTTCGACCGCTTTACGCAAAGCGAGGATACGAACCGGCGCAAGCATGGCGGCCTGGGGCTGGGGCTGGCCATCGTCAAGCACCTGGCGGAAATGCATGGCGGCACGGCGCACGCCTTCAGCGCCGGTGTGGGCCAGGGCGCCACGTTCGAAATTACGATTCCGCTGGAGGATGGCGCCACTGCCGATGCGCCGGCGGAAAACGGGCCGGCATTGCAACAGTCGGTGCCGCTCCGGGCGTTGGATGTGCTGGTGATCGAAGACGATGCCGATGCATCGGCGGCGCTGGCCGCAATCCTGAGCGACTATGGCGCGCATGTGCGCACCGCGCGCGACTGCGACGAGGCGCTCGACGAGTTCGCGCGCCGCGTGCCGGACCTGATCATCAGCGACATCGGCCTGCCTGGCCGCGACGGCAACGACCTGATCCGCGAGATCCGCATGCGCGAGGCCGTGGAAAGCCTGCCGCGCGTCCCCGCCGTGGCCCTGACCGCGTTCACCCGCCAGCAGGACCGCCGCATTGCCACCGAGTCAGGCTTCGATGCCGTATGCGGCAAACCGCTACGCCTGCAGGAACTGATGGACGCCATCGAGATGGCCCTGGCGCTGTCACGGTAGCCAATTCAGCCCCCCTCTCCCATTTCATGGGCGAGGGGAGCGCATAACGACGGGTATCGCCTCGGTCAACGCTACACCACTCCATCCCTCCGCAAACCCTCAACATCCTCCGCCGTCAGCCCCAACGCGCCATAAACCTCCGCATTGTGCTCCCCTACCCCGGGTCCGCTGCGCATCGGCACTGCCGCATGCCGCGAGAACCGGGGCACCACGCATGGCGCAGGGATCGAGCCAAGGTCGGGGTCGGGCAGGCGCACGATGGCCTGGCGCGCCTGGAAATGGGGATCGTCGACGATGTCGGCAATCGAAAAAATCTTGCTGAACGGGATCTCGTGCGCATCGAGCGTACGGGCAATCTCGGCGTAAGGGTGCGCCGCAAACCAGTCGGCGATCACGCTGTCGAGCGCATCGAGATGGCGCACACGGGCCGGGTTGGTCGCGAAGCGTGGATCGTCCGCAATCTCGGGCTGGCCAAGCGCGCGACATAGCCGCGTGAAGATCGCGCCTGACGATGCCACCAGCGACACCCATTCTCCGTCCGCGGTCGCGTACATGTTCGATGGCGCCGTATACGTCGCGCGATTGCCGGCGCGCTGGCGTACCTGCCCCAACTGTTCATACTCCACAGCCAGTGGCTCCAGCATGCGAAACAGCGCCTCGGTGGCCGACAGGTCGATCTCCTGGCCCGGCAGTGCATCGTTGCCGGGCAAGCGCCGCTCGGCCATGGCACTGGCAATCGCAAACGCACCGAACAGGCCTGCCACCATATCGCCCATCGGGTAGTTCATATGGAGCGGCGCGCCATCGGTTTCGCCGCTGAGGTTCGTGAATCCGCTCATGGCTTCGAAAATGCGCGCAAACCCGGCACGCCGCGCATAAGGGCCGGTCTGGCCAAAGCCAGTCAGCCGCAGCACCGTAAGCCGTGGATTGGCACGCTGCAGCGTGGCGAGGTCCAGCCCCCAGCGATCGAGTGTGCCAGTGCGGAAGTTTTCCACGAGCACGTCGAAATCGGGCAGCATGCGCAGGAACAGTTCACGGCCCGCCGGCTTGCGCACATCGAGCGTGATGCCACGCTTGCCGCGATTGGTGACCTTCCAGTACAGCGCAAGGTCGCCCTTCACCGGCGCCAGGCCGCGTAGCGGGTCGCTGCCATCGGGCAGTTCGAGCTTGACCACCTCCGCTCCCATGTCCGCGCACAGCGTGCTCGAGAATGGGGCGGCAATCACGGTCGCCATGTCAAGGATACGGATGCCGGACAGCGGGCCACCGGCATTGCTGAGATTGCGTTGCATGAGCATAGCTCCGGTCAGTCGAGCGTGGTGCCGGTGGATTTGACCAGCGCGGCCCACCATGCGGTATCCGAGCGGATCTGCTGCGTGAACTGTTCCGGTGTGTTGCCGACCGGCTCGGCGCCCTGTTCGATCAGGCGCTTGCGGATCTCCGGCCGCGCCAGCACCTTCACCACGGCGTGGTTGAGCTTGTCGATGATCGGGCGCGGCGTGTTGGCCGGCACCATCAGGCCCTTCCATGCCGTCACCACATAGCCCTTGAGCCCGGCCTCTTCGGCGGTCGGCACCTCGGGTGCACCGGAGGCGCGCTTCTCGCTGGTCACGGCCAGCGCACGCAGCTTGCCCGATTGCACATGCGGCCAAAGCGCCGGCATATTGTCGATCATCAGCGTGATATGGCCGGCTATCAGGTCGGCCACGGCCGGGCCGCTGCCTTTGTAGGGTACATGCTGCATCTTGAGCCCAGCCGTCCGGTTCAGCAGTTCTCCGGCCAGTTGCGCCGGGCTGCCATTGCCGGGCGAGCCGAACGTGACATTGTTCGGATGCGCCTTGGCGTAAGCGATGAACTCCTTCACATTCTTGACCGGCAGCGACGCGTTGACCGCCATCAGGTTGTGGTCACGCGCGATCATCGTCACGGCTGCCAGGTCGCGGGCCGGGTCATAGCTCATCTTCGCGTACAGGCTCGGATTGATCACGGCCTGGCCTGCGGCGGCCATCAGCAGCGTATAGCCGTCAGGGGCTGCCTTGGCGACGATATCGCCGCCGATATTGCCGCCCGCGCCCGGACGGTTGTCGACGATGATCGTCTGGCCCAGTTCCTCGCGCAGTGGTTCTGAAATCAGCCGCGCCACGATATCGGTGGACCCGCCCGGCGCAAACGGCACCACCAGGCGAATCACCTTGCTTGGGTATCTGGCTTCGGCTTCGGCGGCGTGCGTGGAAGTCAGCGCCATGCCGCACAACAGGCCGGCCGCGATCAGGATGGGCTTGAACATGAGGGTCTCCGTCTATGTGCCTATATGTGGGGGCCGGGCTCAGCGACTGCCGCCCCGTGCGAAGGTGCGCTTCGCGATGTTGATCTGGTGAATCTGGCTGGTGCCTTCATAGAGGCGGAACAAACGCACATCGCGATAGAACCGCTCGATACCGTAGTCGGCGATGTAGCCGTAGCCGCCAAACAACTGCACGCATTTGTCAGCCACGCGGCCGCACATTTCCGAGGCGAAGTATTTGCAGATCGACGCTTCCATGGTGACGTCCTGGCCATCGTCGCGCTTGCGCGCGGTTTCCAGGATCAGTGCGCGGGCCGCGTGGATCTCGGTCTGGCAATCGGCGATCATCGCCTGCACCAGTTGGAAGTCCGCCAGCGGCTGGCCGAACTGCTTGCGTTCGGTAACAAAGCGCACGGCGTCGTCGAGCATGCGAATCGCTGGTCCCGTGCAGAGCGCGGCCAGGTGGATGCGTTGTTTGTTCAGTACCTTCATTGCGGTACGGAAGCCCTGACCCTCTTCGCCGCCGATCAGGTTGGCCACCGGCACGCGGCAGTTATCGAAATGTACTTCCGACACCGGCGATCCGGCCTGCCCCATCTTCTGGTACGGCTGGCCGGTGCTGAGCCCCGGCGTATCGCGCGGCACCAGCAACGCCGAGATACCGCTCGCGCCCGGCTTGTCAGGATCGGTGCGCGCCATGACCGTGAACAGCCCCGCGATGGGCGCATTGGTGATGAAACACTTGGTGCCGTTCAGGATGTAGTGGTCGCCATCGCGGCGCGCCGTGGTTTGCAGGGCCGTGGCGTCGGAACCGGCATCGGGCTCGGTCAGTGCAAACGATCCGGTCACTTCGCCGCTGGCCAGCAGCGGCAGGTAGCGCGCCTTCTGCTCCGGTGTGCCATCGGCGACCAGGGCCTCGGAACCGATGCCCGTGTTGGTACCGACTCGCGCCCGGAAAGCCACCGAGCATTGCGACAATTCGATGGCCGCCAGCACCAGTTCCTCGGTGGTCATGCCCGCGCCGCCAAATTCCTCGGGAATCGAATAGCCGAACATGCCTTGCGCGGCCATCGCGTCGACCAGGTCTTGCGGCACCTCGTCGCGGCTGGCCACCTCCGCCTCGCGCGGCACCAGCTTTTCCCGGACAAAACGCTGCAGCGAGTGCAGGAATGGCTGGAACACCTCGGGGTCTCGGATCATCGTGTCTCGCTCCAATTTCTGTTCTGGATGATGAGCGCGAGACTACGCCCGGCTTCGATATGCCAATACTGTTGTTTCGCTATCTTGAACATCGAGCCGCCAGGCGCCACACTGCTTCGGTAAGATGCGTGCGATGCCCATGCCCAGATCGACCCGACACCACCCCGATCCCGCTTTCGCCACGACGCTGGCCCATGGCCTGTCGTTGCTGCAGTGCTTTCGAGTGGGCGAGACGGTATTGAGCAACAAGGAACTGGCCGAGCGAACGGGGCTGTCAAAGGCCACCATCAGCCGGCTGACCTACACCCTGGCGGCACGCGGCCTGCTGCTGTATGACACGCGGCTGCGCCGCTATCGGCTCGGTTCCACCGCGCTGTCGCTGGGCTATCCGCTACTGGCCAGCCTGCGCGTGCGCCAGGTGGCCCGCCCGCTGATGAAGGCGCTGGCCGACCGCATGGGCGGTTCCGTATCGCTGGGGCTGCGTGACCGTCTACGCATGGTCTACGTGGAAACCAGCCGGGGCCACGACGCCATTGCGTTCCGCCCCGATATTGGCGCGGCGCTGCCCATGCTGGCCTCGGCGATGGGCCGCGCCTGGCTTGCGCAGGCCCCGGCCGAACTGCGTGCGACGGTACTCGACGCGTTGCACCTGGCCGAACCCGACGACTGGCGGCGCCATGCCGATGCCATTCCCGCCGCGGTCAACGATCTGGCCACGCTGGGCTTCACACGCTCGCCCGGTGACTGGCTGCGCGATGTGCATGCGGTTGCGGTACCCATGCGCCAACCGATCGACGGCGAGATCCTGGTGTTCAATTGCGGCGTCCCCGCCGCGCGCATGACACCACGCAAACTCGAGCACGAGATGGGCCCGGCCCTGCTGGCGCTGGTTGCCGAAGTCGAATCACTGCTGACCTCCTGACTGGAAGGAATCCCATGACAGCAGGCAACACCGACGAAGCCAGGGACCGCCAGTTCGCCAATACGCTGGCCAACGGACTCGACATCCTGCTGGCCTACCGACCCGGAGAAGTACTGCTCGGCAACAAGGATTTCGTGCAGCGAACCGGATTGTCGAAATCCACGGTCGCGCGGCTTACGCACACGCTAACTGTGCTCGGCTACCTGCGGCACGAGGTTGAACTGGGCAAGTATCGGCTGGGCGCACCGGTGCTGGCGCCGGGGTATCCGCTGCTGGCCAGCATGCAGATCCGCCAGGTGGCACGGCCGTTGATGAAGGCGCTGGCCGATGAAGTCGATGGTGCCGTGTCATTGGGCATTCGCGATCGCACCCAGATGATCTACGTCGAAACGGCGCGATCTACCGACAACCTCGTCGTACCACCCGACATTGGCGCGGCATTGCCGATGCTGACCACGGCCATTGGCAAAGCCTGGCTATGCCGGGTGCCGGCCGAATTGCGCGACCCGGTGCTGAACCGGTTACGCCTTGAAGACCCCGACGCGGTGCGCCGTGCCGAAGCGGGACTGACGCAGGCGCGCCAGGATCTGGAACAGCTTGGCTTCTGCTCCAACCGTGCGGAATGGCGCCACGACGTCTTTGCATTTGCGGTTCCACTGTGCAGGCCAGTGGATTCGCAATGGTTCGTGCTCAACAGCGGAGTGCGCGCGCGTGCCGGCACATTTCCGGACATGCAGAAGTTTGTCGGGCCACGGCTGGTAACGGTGGTCCATCACCTCGAAAGTCTGCTTGGCTTGCGCTGAGCCGCTGAGGCACACCACGCCCTCACTTGAGCAGTCAACTCCCCGCTTGATCGAAATACCACAGTAGTCACTGCCCGGCCGGGACATGGCTTGACGCCGTAACGGCGCGCTGGGATTATTCGCCCTTAAAGCTAATGCGAGTCGTTCGCATTTGTGTTTACATTCTTATTACGAGCCAACGCATCATGATGTCCTGCCAGACTCCGGCCTATCGCCGGGAGCACGCCCCTTCGCGCATCCGCCCCCTTGCCGCTTTCGCCCGCATTGCGGTACTGGCCGGATTTCCGCTCTGCGGAACCGTGCTGGCACAAACGGCACCCACGGCACCGGCCGATCAGGCACTGCCGTCGGTGACCGTCAGTGCAAAGCAGGAAGTCGACATCGGCCCGCAGCTCCAGAAGAAAGCTTCGGGCGGCGCGCTGGGTAGCCGCTCGCAGCTCGACACTCCGTTCTCCACCACGGTGGTTACCGGTGAAGACCTGGCTGACCGCCAGGTGACCAAGGTCGGCGACATCTTCTTCAACGACGCCTCGGTCTCGGACAACAGCAACGGGAATAACGCGTGGGCGTCGTACACCACGGTGCGGGGCCTGCAGCTGGACTGGCGCAACGCGTACAAGATCAACGGCATGCCGTTCATCAGCTACGGGCTGACCCTGCCGTACGAGCAACTCGAACAGGTTGAACTGCTCAAGGGCGCGTCGGGCTTCATGTACGGCTTCGGCAATCCTGGCGGCACGGTGAACTACGTCACCAAGAAGCCGACCGACCAGTTCACGGCCAGCGTGGAACTGGGCTACCGTTCGTCGCATGTGTGGACCGAGCACGTCGACCTGGGTGGCCGCGCGGGCCCGGACAACATGTTCGGCTACCGCCTGAACGTGACGCACGAGGAAGGCAAGCCGTCCAATGCCGTTGGACTGAACCGCAATTCGGTATCGCTGGGCCTCGATGCCCGCATCACGCGCGACCTGACCTGGACCTTTGACGGCATCTACCAGGATCGCAATACCTTTGGCGCGACGCCGTCGTTCTATATCGGCGGTATCCCCACCAACGGCCAGATCCCGGGCGTGATCAATGGCCGCGGCGGCCTGCAGGCGGGTCCGGACGCACACTTCTACTCGAACCTGCAGGTGTACCAGACCGGTCTGCGCTACAACCTCAACCCGGACTGGACCCTCAGCACGACCTACAGCTTCAGCAAGCAGTCGCGCAGCCGGAACGAAACCACGCTGAACCTGTACAACTCGGCGGGCGACTACACCGATTTCCGCTACGACGGTGCCGAAAGCCAGCAATTCAGCAACTGGACCACGCAGGTCGAGGGCAAGTTCCGCACTGGCCCATTCCGTCATGAACTGGTGGCGGGCCTGAGCTGGCAGAAGCAGATCGACCGCTACAGCAACAACTTCGTGTACACGCAACTGGCCAACGGCAATATCTTTGCGCCGTATACGGGCGTCTACTGGAGCCAGGTTGGCTTCAACAAGTACCGCGCCGGCGATACCACCCAGAAAGCCGCCTTCGTCAGCGACACGATTCACCTGACCAATCAATGGTCGGTACTGGCCGGCCTGCGCGTAACCAATTACGAGCAGAACAGCTTCACGGGTACCGGCGTGGGCGACACGAACTTCACCAAGAACGGCCTGCTGACGCCCACGGCGGCGATCATGTACAAGCCGCTGGCCAGCACGACGTTCTATGCCAGCTACGTGGAATCGTTCGATGGTGGTGGCATTGTCAGTACTTCGTATGCGAACGCGGGCCAGGGGCTGACGCCGGCCAAGAGCCGCCAGTATGAAGTGGGCGTGAAGACCGACCAGGGCCTGTGGAACGCCACGGCTGCCCTGTTCCGCATCGAACGCCGCAGCGAGTTCAGCCAGTTCAACGGCACCAGCGCCCTGCCCACGTTCGTACAGGACGGCCAGTCGATCTACCAGGGCCTGGAAGTTGCCGGTTCGACGCGCATCGGTTCGCAATGGGAAGTGGGTGGCAGCGCAATGTACCTGGACAGCTACTACAGCAAGGGCCAGGACAATATCGGCAACCGCGTGGCGGGCGCGCCGAACTTCATCCTGACCAGCCGCGTGGCCTACCGCGTACCATTCGTGCCGGGCCTGAAGCTTGGGGTCGACGGCAAGTACACGGGCACCACCAAGGCACGTGCCGCGGGCGACCTGACGCTGGGCGGCTACACGGTATTCAACCTCGGTGCCACGTACAACACGCGTGTGGCTGGCAAGGAACTCACGCTGCGTGCGGCGCTGACCAACCTGACCAACAAGCGCTACTGGGGCTTCCAGTATGAAAACTACATCCAGCCGGCCGACCCGCGCGCCATCAGCCTGAGCGCGAAGATCGCGTATTGATCCGGTATTGATCGCGCCGCCTGGCGCCCCACTCCCGCACGCGGGAGTGGGAAAAAACCCGGGGTGGCTTGCTACAATCGCGTCTTTTCTTCCTGCCGCGAGCCGCCCGCCATGACCACCCTTGGAACCCCCCTCTCCCCGTCCGCCACCAAAGTCATGCTGCTGGGCTCCGGCGAGCTTGGCAAGGAAGTGTTGATCGCGCTGCAGCGGCTTGGCGTGGAAACCATTGCCGTGGATCGCTACGAGAACGCACCGGGCCAGCAGGTAGCCCACCATGCGCGCACGATCACGATGAGCGACGGCGACCAGCTCAAGGCGCTGATCGAAGCCGAGCGCCCCGACCTGGTGGTGCCCGAGATCGAAGCCATTGCCACCCCGACGCTTGAAGCACTGGAAGCTGCTGGCGTGGTCCGCGTCATTCCTACCGCGCGCGCCGCCCGCCTGACCATGGACCGCGAAGGCATCCGCCGTCTGGCCGCCGAGACGCTGAGCCTGCCCACCAGCCCGTACAAGTTCTGCGATTCGCTCGAAGAACTGCAGGCCGCCATCGATGGCGGCATCGGCTATCCCTGCGTGGTCAAGCCCGTGATGAGCAGCTCGGGCAAGGGCCAGAGCAAGATCGACGGCCCGGAAGGCGTCAAGGCAGCATGGGACTACGCAATGGCCGGTGGCCGCGTCAGCCATGGCCGCGTGATCGTGGAAGGCTTTATCGATTTCGACTACGAGATCACGCTGCTGACTGTACGCGCACTGGGCGCCAACGGCGAAGTGGAAACGCATTTCTGCGAACCGATCGGCCATGTTCAGGTCAGCGGCGACTATGTGGAAAGCTGGCAGCCGCACCCGATGCACGCCAAGGCGCTACAGACCGCCCAGCATATTGCGCACGCCGTGACCGCCGACCTTGGCGGCCAGGGCCTGTTCGGCGTGGAACTGTTCGTCAAGGGCGAGCAGGTCTGGTTCAGCGAAGTCAGCCCGCGTCCGCACGACACTGGCATGGTGACCATGATCTCGCAATGGCAGAACGAGTTCGAACTGCATGCCCGCGCCATTCTGGGCTTGCCGGTCGACACCACGCTGCGCGCTCCGGGTGCCAGCGCCGTGATCTACGGCGGCGTCGATGCCGAAGGCATTGTGTTCGATGGCGTCGATGAAGCAATGCGCGTACCGCAGACCGAGTTGCGCCTGTTCGGCAAACCCGAATCGTTCACCAAGCGTCGCATGGGCGTGGCACTGGCCTATGCCGCGGATGTCGACACCGCACGCGACCGCGCCAAGGAAGCCGCAAGCAAGGTCAAGCCGCGCAAGGCCTGAAGATTCTGCTGACAGTTTGCCCCCTCAGCCCGCGCGCGGGCGAGGGGCCGGGGGTGAGGGTCAGCGGCTCAAGCTGAGACAAGTCGCTATTTGAAGCGCCATGCCCTCTCCCCCACCCCTCTCCCACTTCGTGGGCGAGGGGAGCGCATAGCGACGGCTATCGCCAAATTTTCACCGACGGTCTGCTCCCCTCTCCCGCACGCGGGAGAGGGGAGCAAACCCACAAATCGCCATAATCAAGCGATCCGGTCTGCTCTATCTGTATGCGCCACCATCGGATCACGCGCGCCCGGATCCGTCGCCGCTGCCGCCAGCGCCGCATGGGCACCATACTGCGAATGCTCGCGCAGGCCGCTCAGATCGGCGCCGGAAGGCGCCTGGTATAGCCGCAATCCCAGTTCCGGCAGGATCGCCAACAGGTGGTCGAAGATATCGCCCTGGATACGTTCGTAGTCCGTCCAGCCCGTACGCGTGCTGAAGCAGTAGACCTCGATCGGGATACCTTGCGAATCGGGTTCCATCATGCGCAGGTTCAGCAGCAGGTCATGATGGATATCGGGATGCGCGCGCAGGAACGCGATGCCATAGGCGCGGAATGTGCCCAGGTTGGTTAGCCGGCGGCGGTTGACCGGATCGGTGTTCTCGCCCAGCAGCGCACGGTTGGATTGCTCCACCTCCTGCTGCTTGACCTCCAGGTAATCGTGCAGCAAGCGGAAGCGCATCAGCGACGTGATTTCATCATCGCTGAGAAAGCGTACGGTCGTGGCATCGATGCGCAGCGTGCGCTTGATGCGGCGTGCGCCCGACTCGAACATGTGCCGGTAGTTGCGATAGCTTTCCGAGAACAGCTTGTAGGTCGGCACCGTGGTTACGGTGTTGTCCCAGTTCTTGACCTTGACGGTATGCAGCGCGATATCCATCACGAAGCCGTCGGCATTGGACTGCGGCATCTCGATCCAGTCGCCGATGCGCAGCATGTCGTTCGACGTCAGCTGCGTGCTGGCTACCAGCGACAGCAGCGTGTCCTTGAACACCAGCAGCAACACCGCAGATATTGCACCGATGCCGGACAGCATCCACAACGGCGAACGGTCGATCAGGATCGACAGCACCAGTACACCGCAGACCAGCCACAAGGCCAACTGGGCAATCTGTACATAGCCCTTGATCGAGCGCGTCTGCGCGCGCCGGCTGTTGGCGAACACGGTCTGCCACGCGCCGAGCACGCCGGACAGCATCAGGAACACGCTGACCCACGTTCCGGCATGGGCCAGCCGCTCGATCAATGTCGAGAACTTGCCCAGATCCGGCACCTGGCTGATGCCGACCGTGATCACGGCCAGGAATACCGCGTAGCCGAGCCTGCGGTAGGTACGGTGGCGCATCAGCGCCGCCGCCCACTCGCGATTGCCCGACAGGCTCAGGACGCGATAGACGACCCGCCCCACCACGCGGGCGATCAGCCATTGCGCCAAGGCCGCGATCAGCACCAGCGCGAGTACGTACAACGAGATCTGCGCCCACGGATGGGCTGGAATGCGTTGCTGGAACAGGTCCAGCAGGGCGTCGAATGTCATGACGGGTAAAGCTTCGTTCGGTCCGGACAGGCCACAAGTCTACTAGCCATGCGCCGGACTGCCACCCTTCACGTGCATTTGCTACAAAATTCGGAATAATCTCAGTGCGCCGAACCGGCAAGCCGCCCTATTGCGCGTGCGGCGCGTACATCGCCATCAGTTGCTCGTCGGTAAAGCCCCAATGCCTGGCTTCCTCGAACGCAATCACGGTGTCTTCGCTCTGGGTCAGGTCCAGCACTTCGGGCGCCAAGGGCTTCGACTCGGCCACCGAATAGAACGTCATCACGCGCGGGCGCAACGCTTCGTCCTGGTTCTGGCCGCAGACCACCGCCAGGCGGCCCGAGCGCAAGCGCAGCACGGTACCCAGCGGATAGATGCCAACCGTACGCGTAAAGGCCTTGAACACGCGCCGGTCGAACAGCGTGTCCACGCGCACGGCGATGTATTCCATGGCGCGCGCCGGCGACCACGCCTGATGATTCGGACGCGGCGAGGTGAGCGAATCGTAGGTATCGCAGATTGCCGCGATCTTGGCGTGGATGCTGATCTCGTGCTCGACCAGGCCGAACGGATAGCCGCGCCCGTCCACGCGCTCGTGGTGATGCACGCACACATCGAGCGGGATGTTCGTATAGAGCCTGGCCTCGTTCAGGATCCGGTAGCCCGCCGACGGGTGGCGGCGCATCTGCTCTTCCTCGCGTGGCGTCAGGTCGCCCGCCTTCATCAGCAGCGATTCCGGCAAGGTCAGCTTGCCGATGTCATGCACCAGTCCGGCCACGCCAAGTTCACGCACTTCGCCATCCGGCAGCTTCAGGTTGCGGCCCACCGCGATCATCAGGGCGCAGACCGAGAAGGAATGCAGGTAGGTGTAGTCGTCCTTGGCCTTGAGCCGGGCCATGGCCAGCAGTGCCTGCGAATGGCGCGACAGCGACGTGGACGCCGAATCCACCAGCAGCAGCGCGCCATTGGCTTCCAGCGCGCGACCCATGCGCACGTCGTTGAACAGGTTGCCGATCAGCGCGCGCCCGGTCTTGATCAGTTCGCGCGCGCGTTCGAGTTCTTCCTCGAAGCTGGATTCCGGGTCGTTGCTGACATCGGCCTCCATCATTTCCGGCGTGGCCGGCGTCGGAAGATTGCGCCCCTTGAGGATGTCGATCCAGACATCCTGCACACTGGCGGACTGGATCTGCTCTACCTGCTCGTCGCTGGTAACCAGAAAGCGCGAGCGCCAGAACGGGTGGTTGATCCACGGCCCACCCAGTCTGGCCACGAACATGCCTACCTGCAGTTGTTCTGCCTTGATTCTTCTCAGCATGCACTAGCCCCTATCAATGGGCGCGAAGCGGCCTTCGCGTTTCCCGTTCAAGCGGGGCTCTTGTCAGGCCCCTTGCTCTGATTCTTATCTTTGGCCGCCTTTATCGGCAGCCGACCGGATTTCTTTAGTATTTTTTGACTGGAAGCCGTTTTCGCTCCCTCTGCCTGCCGCGTCGCCCAGACCAGCAGCCAGGTACCGAGCGCGATTGCGTATGCCGCCAGGCCAGCACCCGCAATGCGCTGGTCACCAAGCAGGTAATTCGCGCAGAGCCGCATTTGCGCGTCGACGAACAGCATGCCAAAAGTCAGGCCCATCCAGACCATGTTGCCGCCAAAAAACAACACCAGTGGCCATGGCGCCACACGCATGGCGACTACAGCGGCCATGCCTGCCACCCACACGGACAGGTCGCGGACCAATCCGAGCCCCGCTGACAGGCGCGACAGATCGATTGCAATCGGCAGCATCCAGATGCCATAGCCGACCGATGCCACCACCAGCAGGGTCAGTGCATGGGGTCGCAGCCGAACGATCAGGCGGGCACGGCGACGCTCCGGCAACAGCAACGGCGCCAGGCAGCCAGCCGCGAACAGGCATGGCAGCAGGCCCAGCATCAGCAAAGCCATCGACGCCTCGAACCGGCTACGCAGCGGTGGCAACGCCGGCAACAGGCACACGACCTGGGCCAGACACGCAGTCAGGCATGTACGACGGCGCATCATGGCCGGCTCCCGCGCGTATGGGCCAGCGCGAATGCATAGGCAGCGTGAAAATCTTCCAGCGCGTAGACGGCCAGCACGCGGCCATGCGCGTCAACGACATGGAGCCCGCCGTTGTGTTCGAAGCCGCCCTGCCCGTCTGGAATCGCAATCACATCGGCCTGGCGCAACAGCGCGGCCATGGCTTCAGCGGACCCTGCGGCAACCACCTGCCAGTCGGGCGTGCGGGCGCGATAGGTTTGCGCATAGCCCAGCAGATCGGCAACGGTATCGCGCGGATCGAACGACAGCGACACCAGGCCGATACGGCCTGACATGCCGTCGGCGGCCAGTTGCCGCGCCAGTTGGGCGAACTCGGCGCCCAGCGCCCGGCACACGGACGGACACCGCGTATAGATGAAATCGACGATGTAAACCGCTGGCACGGATCCTTGCGCCGAATCCGCGAACAGGCGCAACCGTTGTCCATGCTGGTTGAGCAGATCGATGGCAGGCAGCATCAACGCATGGCTGGCGATACGCGCCTCGCGCCGCTGGTCCAGCGTCCACGCACGCAGCCCGTATGTGAGGTAATGGATGGCTGCCGCGCCGCACACCAGTGCGGCACATAACACCAGCCACGGAGCCGGCCTAGCCGCCCGGCGCGCCCAGTGCGGCATCGCCATCGAACGGCACCTTCATGGCCGCGGTGTCGGCGCGCGCCGCCGCAACGGTCTCCGCGGTCACGGGCGGCGCGGCATTGCCCCACTGGCTGCGCACATAGGTCAGCACAGCCGCAACCTCGGCATCGTTCAACTGATCGGCAAACGCGGGCATGGCACCGTTGTACGCCGTACCCTTGACCGTCAGCTTGCCGGTCACGCCGCGCAACACGATCTGCGCTGCCTTGGCATCCTTGCCATTGACCCATTCCGATTGCGCCAGCGGCGGGAACACGCCGGGCAGACCCTGCCCGTTGGCCTGATGGCAAGCCACGCAACGGCCCTGGAAGATTGCCGCGCCATCCACGGCGGCGCCACCACCGGCGGCCTTCGGCTTGCCCTGCAGGTCGGCGGTCGTGCGCTGGTCCCCGAGACTGGGCGGTTGGTCGATCGGCGCCGTCACGATATACCAGGCGCCCCATGCCACCAGCACGGCCACCAGCGCCAGCACGTAGCGTGGAATCGGCATGCGGTTCTCGTGCGGGTCTTCCAGCTCGCGGGCACGCGCCGCATCGGCCTGTCGTTTTTCCTGTTGATCGGTCATGGCGTGCGGGTCTCCGGAACCTCTGGCGGCGGCAGCACGGCACCGGTGCGGTTCAGTGATTGCAGATAGGCCACCAGGTCCAGCGCGGCGGCGGTGGGCACCACGACCTTGCCGATGGGCGCATAGCCGGGTGGCAGCGGCACGGCCTTCTCGCCGGTCTCGGGCGCGTCCTTGACGTCGAACAGGTACGGATAGCTCGGCATGATGCTGCCGCCAACGTAGGCACGCGGCTGGTACAGGTGACCCAGGTGCCAGTCGGCGCTGGGCTGGCGCACGCCGATATTCATCAGGTCGGGGCCCGTGCGCATGGTGCCCAGCAGGTGCGGCTTGTCGTAGTAGTAGTCGCTGGCCACGGCAGCCCGACCCCACCCGCGCTTGGCATCGGGCGCGAAGCTGCTGTCGCGCGGCTGCTGCGAATGACAGTAGATGCAGCCATTGGCGATATAGACTTCGCGGCCGCGCAACTGGGCTGCGGTATAGGGCTTCAGGCCCTCGGTCGGCTTCACGTCGTGCAGTTGCAGATACGGGAGCACCACCAGTGCGCTGGTGGCCAGCGCCAGCATCGTCATGCCGCCTGCCAACAGGACGCTTTCGTTATTCACGGTCAGACTCCCTGTGCAGGCTTGCGGCCCTGGTGGAACAGCGCCGGCCGATCACGATTCGGGCCCATGCCGAAGATCGCGCAGACAAAATTGGCCACGAAACACAGATGACTGGTCAGCATCAACAGCCCGCCCAGCGAGCGCGCCTTCAGGTATGGCACGGTCAGCAGCACCGAATCCATGAACGGGCGCGCGGCATCGAGCATGGCCAGCCCCTGCAGCCAGCCGCCGATGGTCAGGCTGATGAAATAGATGCCGATGCCCAGTACCGCCAGCCAGAAGTGGCAATAGATCAGCCAGCGGTACGGCCATTCGCGCCCCGTGACACGCGGCACGATGAAGTAGATCGCGCCGAAGAATGCGAAGCTGACGAACGCGTACAGGCCCAGATGGGCATGCGCCACGGTGTAGTGCGTGAAGTGCGCCACGCGGTTCACCGCGCGTAGCGCCTCGAACGATCCCTGGATCGAACTGAGCGTGTACATCATGCCGCCGAAGGTCACGAAGCGCAGCGTCGGCGAATCGATCAGCCGCCGGAAATTGCCGCGCAGCGTCTGGTGCTGGTTGATCGAAAACGCAATCACCGGAATCAGCATCATCATGCTCTGCACGATCGACAGCGTGATCAGCCAGCCCGGCACCGGACCGCCCACAAGGTGGTGGCCGCCAACCTGCCCGTAGAAGAACGCCAGTGCCCAGAACCCCAGCAGCGACAAACCGTAGGACTTCACGGGCTGGCCGATGATCTTCGGCAGGAAATAGTAGATCGATGCCAGCGCCAGCGGCGTATAGAACAGGCCCAGCACGTTATGGCCGAACCACCAGTTCATGGTGGCCTGCTCCACGCCGAAATGCAGTCCCGGGAAATTGGCGACCAGGAAAAGCACCGGGAACCAGAACAGCGCACACCCCATGTACCAAACCGACACGTACAGGTGATCGACCTTGCGGTTCACCAGTGTCAGCACTAGCGGAATGCCCACGAAGGCACCGCCAATCACGAGCAGGATATCGACCTGCCATGGAATCTCGAGCCATTCGAGCCCATCGGAAATCCCGGCGCCGATACTGCCGATGCCGGCAATCAGCCCCGCGTTCCACAGCGCGGCGCCCAGCACGGCCCAGCGCGCCCCGACCAGTTCGGTCTTGAGTAGCCGTGGCAACAGGAACATGGCGATGCCGAGCCCCGCCATCGGCGCCCATCCGTAAGCCACGGCATTGAGATGGATGGTACGGATGCGCCCGAACGACAGCCACGGCACCGATGCCAGCAGATCGGGCTCGTGCAGCTTGACCGATGCGGTCAGGCCGGCGGCCGAAGCCACCAGCAGCCACACCATCGCGCAACAGATGAACAGGAAGACCACCGGCGCTGAAGACTGGTCGGCCGCCTCGCGCGACGCTGCGCCGATATCGTGGTCACCAGTACTTGACGCTGGATCTTCCGGATGGCCGGTCTCCCCATCGTCGAAGATCACGCGCGCGGCGGCTGGCGAGGTATCGAACAGGCCCTTCTGCATGCTCCAGATAAACGCCGCAAGCGCAATCACGGAAAGCAGGAAGGCCGACAACAGTATGGCTACGGTGTTCATGGCAGGCTCGCATGCGAGGCGGACATCGGGGGCGGAACAACTCGGATATGGCGCCGCACAAAGGGGCGTTTCGAGCGGAGATTACGACTGAAGCCGGCTCATGGCACATAGCCATTTTTTTCATTTTTCGGGTAACCACCCAAAATCTTGCATTACAAATACCTTTTAAATAGAATCGCGGCAATCATCCTTAGGTGCAACTGGCAGGCCGCGTCACCGGTTCATAATATGCAGCCAATCCACTGGCCGTACAGGTAGCCAGCGCAGCCTCGAACCGTGGCCCAGACCACGCCTGTTGCCAAACTCCATGAACGTGCACTTGACCCTTCACGGCCGCCAGGGGCTGGCCGGCCAGATCTATCGGCAGTTGCGCGCCGGCGTGGTCGACGGCCGCCTGGCGCCGGGCGAACGCCTGCCCTCCACGCGCGAACTGGCCAGCCAGCTCGGCGTGTCGCGTAAGACCACGCTCGATGTGTTTGAACGGCTGATCGCCGAAGGCTATCTGCGTACCCGTACTGGAGACGGCACCTTCGTGGCGGCTGAGATGACCCGGCTGACCCCGGCAGCAACACGTAGCCCGGTCTTGCAGGCCACGGACACGGTCTGGGACACACTGCCCGAAGCCCTGCCGTTCACGCGCTCCGAGGCACCTCCCGAATACGACTTCGTGGGTGGTGTCACCGACAAGCAACTGTTTCCGTTCGACCAATGGCGCCGCTGCATCAATCATGCGCTACGCGTGCAGGCGCGCGGCCGCGGCAGCTATCGCGATCCGGCCGGCGAACAGGAACTGCGCATGGCCGTGTCACGCTACCTTGCCTTCAGCCGTGCCGTGGTCGGTAGCTGGCGCGAAGTCGTCATCACCCAGGGCGCGCAGCAGGCCATCGACCTGCTGGCACGCGTGGTACTGCGGCCCGGCGATGTGGTGGCCATGGAAGACCCTGGCTATCCGCCGGCACGCGCCATCTTTGCGGCGCTCGGCGCGCGCGTGGTGCATGTGCCTGTCGACGCCGATGGCCTGGTGGTCGACGCCCTGCCCGCCGATGCGCGGCTGGTCTATGTCACGCCATCGCATCAGTTTCCATTGGGCATGCCGATGGCACTGGAGCGGCGTCTCGCCTTGCTCGACTGGGCGCGGCAGCATGGCGCGCTGGTGATCGAGGACGATTACGACGGCGAGTTCCGCTTCGAAGGCCGGCCCATGGAATCGCTCAAGGGTCTCGACAACGCGGGCGTGGTGGCCTACGTGGGCACCTTCTCCAAGACCATTTTTCCTGAACTGCGCATCGGCTATGTGATTCCGCCCGCGCCACTGGCCGCGGCGTTGCGCAAGGCCAAGCAGGTCGGTGACTGGCACAGTTGCACGATGACCCAGACTGCGCTGGCCAAGTTCATGCTCGACGGGTACTTCGCCAAGCACCTGCGCCGCATGCACAAGGAATACGCGGCCAGGCGCGCGATGTTGCTGGATGGTCTCGATCGCGAACTGTCGCGCTGGTTCAAGCCACTACCATCGGCAGCCGGCATCCATCTGGTGGCAGTGCTGGCGGACGGCGTGGACGAGGCCGCCGTGATAGAAAGCGCCGCGCGGGCCTCGGTGGGCCTGTATGGCATCTCGGGCATGTTCGGCACCCAGCGGGTCCGGCCCGGCATCCTGTTCGGCTATGGCGGCATCGGCGTGGATCAGATCGAGGCTGGCCTGACGCGCCTGGCCAGGGCGCTCTGACGCAGCGGCACCACAATTGTCTGCTTTGTTCGGCAAGCCGCAGACTGGCACTGCCGATCGCGCAAAACTTGCGTCGCCGCCCCAGGGCACGCGCATGCGGACTTGAAAATGGCGGAGGCTTGCCGTTATTTGTGGTCGACTACCGCTATTGCGTCCATTCCGCTTGATGCATACCCACTACGACAACCTCAAGGTTTCACGCGACGCACCGCCCGAAGTCATCCGGGCCGCGTACAAGTCCCTGAGCCAGAAATACCATCCTGATCGCCACGCCGACAGCGAGGAAGCCAATCGCATCATGCGGCTGCTGAACGCGGCCTATGACGTGCTGCGCGATCCGGAACGGCGCGCGGAGCACGATCAGTGGATCACGGCGCAGGAAAAAATCGATGCCGAACGGAAGCAGCGGCGTGCGCAAGCGCAACGCGCGGCAGCGGCACAAGCCCAGGGCCATCCCCAGACCGCGCATCGGCAGCCGCCACCACGCCAGGCGGCCAAGCCCGGCCCGCGTGCCGGCACCCGGGAAGCCGAGCCTGCATCCGAACCTCCACCGCGGCCACGCCGCCCCCGCCGCGAGCGCGCCGAGCGTCCGGTCAACCATGGCCCGGCCACCCCGCTGCCAAAGTATGGATCGTTCGCGTTGTATGCGGCGATTGGCGCCGTCATCGTGATCATGCTGGGAGACTGGTCGGCAGTCAGCGAAGCCTCCGCCGAACGTGCCATTGCCAGGCCCGCACCAGCCAGCGCCGTGCAGGTGTTGGCAAGATCCGTGACGCCCAGCACGGCTAGCGTGGTACGCGATACCAGATATGTGCGCCCGTCGTTGACACCGCGCGGGCTGCCGTGGCCCGACACTTCGGGCTATCTGCCTGGCTATCCGGTGCTTGCCGGTAGCGGGCTATCGACGCTGACGGTCGACAATTCGGGAAGTCGGTCGGATGTGCTATTGAAGCTCGTGGCCATCGACGGCAACACGCCACTGCCCGTGCGCACCAGCTTCGTGCGCGGTGAATCGACCTTCACGATGGAAAACATCGCGCCCGGCAGCTATGACTTGCGCTACCAAAGCCTCGATACAGGAGAGATCTACCGTTCGGAGCGCTTTGAACTGGCGGAAATCCGCGAGGCTGGCGGCACCAGCGCCAACCGTAACCTGTTCAAGCTCTATGCGGTGCCGGGCGGCACGTCGCGCTCGGTACCGATCTCCGAGCGCGAGTTTCCGTAGCAGCCGGCTTCAGCCGTCAGCCTAGTGGGCTTGCGGCTGTGGCTGGCCGTTGGGCGGTGTATAAGGCTTGGGCTTGGGCGCCGGCGCCGGCACGTTGCCGTAGAGTTTTTGCCAGCGCGACTTCAGGCCGTCGGCAATTTCCTTCTGGTTGTACTGCTCGGCAAAATCGATCACGGTCATGCCTTGCTGGTTCTTCAGGCGCAGGTCGGCGCCTTCGTCGAGCAGCAGCTTGACGGTCTCGATATGGCCGCCGCGCGCGGCCATCATCAGCGGTGTGGTGCCGTTGGGGCTCTCCGCGTCGATATACGCGGCATGGTCCACCAGGTACTTGACCACGTCGTTGTGGCCATTCGTGGCCGCATAGTGCAACGGCGCCCAGCCCTTCTTGTTCACCTCGGCTTCTTCACCGTCGACCATCAGCTTGAGCATGTCGAGCTGACCCTGCAGCGCAGCCATCATCACGGCGTTCTCGCCGGCCGGATTGGTCTTCTCGAAGTCGATGTTCTTGGCCTTGATCAGTGCCGTGGCCGCCTTGGTCGACTTTTCGCGCAGCGCCACCACCAGCATCGGATTGCCGCGGTTATCCACCAGGTTCGGGTCCACACCGCGCGCCAGCAGTTTTTGCACGGTGTTGCCGTCGTCGAATTCCACCGCCTTGCGCATATCGTCTGCGGGCGCCGCGTGCACCAGCGCACAGCCCGCCATGGCCGTGCAACCGACCAGAACAATGGTCGATGCCAGCCGTCGAATCTTCATCTCAAGCATGAGAATTCCTATCTATGTGCTTGAAAAGACGAAAGAAATTATCCGTCGTCTGTTCCGCAACTGTTTCCACCGGCACCCCGCGCAGCTTGGCGATGAACTCGCCCACATGGCGCACCCAGGCCGGCTCATTGGTCTTGCCACGATACGGCACCGGGGCCAGGTACGGCGAATCGGTTTCGATCAGCATCCGGTCCAGCGGCACCTTACGTGCGGTTTCCTGCAGGTCGGCAGCGCTTTTGAACGTGACGATGCCCGAGAACGAAATATGGAAACCCTCGTCCAGCGCCTGCCTGGCGATATCCCAGGTCTCGGTGAAGCAATGCATCACGCCCCCGGCTTCGCGGGCGTTTTCCTCGCGCATCAGCCGCAAGGTGTCATCGGCCGACGAACGCGTATGGATGATCAACGGCTTCCCGGTCTGGCGCGCGGCACGGATATGGGTGCGGAAGCGCTCGCGCTGCCACTCCATGTCGGCGATGCTGCGGCCATTGAGGCGGTAATAATCGAGGCCGGTTTCACCGGTACCTACCACGCGCGGATGCGCGGACAGGCTTACCAGGCGCTCCAGCGTAGGTTCCTCTGCATCCTCCTCGTAGTCGGGATGCACACCGACCGAGGCATACAGGTTCGGATGCTGCTCGGCCAGCGCCAGCACACGCGGAAAGTCTTCCAGCGTCACCGAAATGCACAACGCATGCGTGACCTGGTTGGCCCGCATGTTCTCGAGCAACTCGGGCAGACGCTGGGCCAGGTCTGGAAAATCGATATGGCAGTGGGAATCAACAAACATCGCGTACCCCGGACGGATCAGGCCAGGCGGCGGCCGAGAATCACGAGGTCGCGCTCGACCCCGTCCAGCACCGCAACGCGCGGCAGGTCGCCCCAGCGCGCAAACCCATGGCGCTCGAACAGCGCCAGGCTCGGTGCGTTATGGCCAAAGATAAAGCCGAGCAGCGTATCCACGCCAACCTTTGGGGCATGGGCAATCGCTGCTTCCAGCAGGAAGCGGCCCAAACCCTGGCCACGGAAATCCTCGTGCAGATAGATCGACACCTCGGCCGTGGCGCCATACGCCGGGCGGCCATAGAAGTCCGAGAAGCTGACCCAGCCGGCCATGCGGCCATCGGCGGCATCGCATACCCAGAGCGGACGGCGCTCGGGCTGATGGGCGTCGAACCACGCTTCGCGCGACGCCACCGAGACCGGTTCGGTATCGGCCGTCACCATGCGCGACGCCACCGTGCTGTTGTATATGTCGACGATGCCAGCCAGGTCATCGCGCGTCGCCAGGCGCACTGTAAAACCAGAATTACTCATACATCCAAAGACTTGCGAGGAAGACCTCGCGTCATTCATTAGGTTATAGGGTCTGCGTGGGCCGCCCGGATTCAATCGTCTTGCCCAGCAGTTCCTCAACCGCGCGCTTGAGCGAGCGGCCGTTGTCATCGTCCGGCAGATGCACGCCCACGCCGGGCGTCTTCATCGGCGTGCCGGCCGGGGTGATCCATGCCACGGTACCTTGCACCTGGTACTTCTGTGGCCGGTCCAGCAATGAAAGCACCAGGAATACCTGCTCGCCGAGCCGGAATGGCCGGTTCGACGGCACAAAGATTCCACCACGCGTCAGGAACGGCATATAGGCGCCGTAGAGCCCGGCCTGATCCTTGATCGACAAGGACAGCACATTGGGCCGCTGCGGGGCGGCAGTTCCTGAAGGACTAGGACTGGCTGGCGCAGGCGACGCCGGCCGTGCCGGTATCGTGACTGGTGCGTTCATGGTTGACCCCTTGGCTTTGCCCGCTTTGCGCGAGCTATTGGATTTGGGAAATACGTGCCTCGATTTTTACCACGTGTGCCCCGCGATGCCTACGCCTTTGTATGGGCTAGCGGAACAATTGGCGGTAATCGAGGAAAACCGACTCCATCACGAGGCGCGCAGCCAACGGATGGTTCTCGCTGCGCCGGTGATTGACCAGCCGCGCGGCAAACGCCTGCAGCCGGTGGGCATCGGTGGCGCCAGCGCAACGGCCCAGTGCGGCCTGCTCTTTCGGGAAATAGCGCGCCCCGCCCATCCCCAGGCTCAACGCCAGCAGATCGTAGTTCCAGCGCTGCAAGGTGCCCAGCACCGCCGGCACCGGCAGCTTCTGCAACTGCTCGGCGGCGGCCAGCGCGTCAAAGGCCGCACCCGCGCCAAGCTGGCCCACCAGCCAGCGCTGCAACGGCTGCTCTTCCGCCTCGGCAGCATGCAGCGCGGTCAGCGGCGCACCGCCTGCCAGGGCCAGTTGCGCCTCGACATCGGCCACACCCTGGCTGCGCAGCCAGTCCAGCGCGGCGGCGCCCGTGGGCCGGGTCAGCGAAAACTGGCGGCAGCGTGACAGGATGGTCGGCAGCACGCGATCGATACGGTCGGTGACCAGCAGGAAGACCGTCGACGGCGGCGGCTCCTCCAGCGTCTTCAGCAGCGCATTGGCACCCTCGGTCTGCAAGGCGTCGAGCGGATACACGACCACCACGCGCAGGCCCGCCCGGTGCGTACCCACGCCCACCGCCTCGATCAACCCACGCACCTGTTCCATGCGGATGATCTTGCTCGGCGCCTTCTTCTTGCTGCTGCCGCCGCCGCCACTCTCGCCATCGCCCTCGGCATCGCCACTGGCGTCCAGCGCTTCGGGCCGCACCACCGTGAAATCGGGGTGATTGCCCTGGCCGAACCAGTGGCAGGCACCGCAGGTATTGCATGGCTGGGCGTCGGCCAGTGGCGTTTCGCAAAGCAGCCCCTGGGCGAAATGCAGCGCCAGGTCACGCTTGCCGATGCCTTGCTGGCCGTGCAGCAGCAGCGCATGCGGCAGTCGGTCACGTAGCGCGGTCAGGCGTTGCCAGTCTTCTCGTTGCCAGGGATAAAGCATGCCAGTTCAGTCAGTTAGCCTTCGGGCTTCATGTATTGTCGGAGCTTCGCGCAGCGATATCACTCCGAAAATATAAACAATTAAAATCAAATACTTGAGATTATCTTCTCAAGCTTTACGCGAATCTCATCGATTGACTCCGTGGCGTCGATCACGCGGAATCGCGCGGGTGCCTCGGCAGCTCGGCGCAGGTATTCGGCACGCGTGCGCTCGAAGAAGGCTCGCGACTCGGCCTCGAACTTGTCCGGCTCGCGCGCATTGGCCAGGCGTGCGGCGGCGGTTTCCAGCGGCACGTCGAACAGCAGCGTCAGGTCTGGCTGCAAGCCGCCCTGCACCCACTGCTCCAGTACTTCCAGCCGCTCGCGTGGCAGGCCGCGGCCGCCGCCCTGGTAGGCAAAGGTCGCATCGGTGAAGCGGTCGGAAATCACCCAGTCGCCACGCGCCAGCGCAGGCTCGATGACTTGCGCGATGTGTTCGCGCCGTGCCGCGAACATCAGCAAGGCCTCGGTTTCGAGATCCATCTTGCGATGCAGCAGCAGTCCGCGCAGGTCTTCGCCCAGCGGCGTGCCGCCGGGCTCGCGGGTCGTCACGACAGTGGCGCGTGCACGCAGGCGCTCGGCCACCCATTCGATATGGGTACTCTTGCCCGCGCCGTCGATGCCTTCGAAGGTAATGAATTTGCCGCGCATGAAGTTATGGTTTGCCGCGCTGGTACTTGTCGACCGCGCGATTGTGTTCGGGAAGTGAGTTCGAGAAATGGCTGCTGCCGTCGCCACGGGCCACGAAGTACAGCGCATCGGACGGCGCCGGCGTGGTGGCCGCGGCCAGCGAGGCCAGGCTTGGCAGCGCGATGGGCGTCGGTGGCAGACCAGTCCGGGTGTACGTATTGTACGGGGTGTCGGTCAGCAGATCCTTCTTGCGCAGATTGCCATCGAAGTCGGGGCCGATGCCGTAGATCACGGTCGGGTCGGTCTGCAGCATCATGTTCTTGCGCAGCCGGTTCACGAACACCGCGGCAATCATCGACCGTTCGGCGGCCTGCCCGGTTTCCTTTTCGACAATCGAAGCCATGACCAGGGCCTCGTACGGGGTCTTGTATGGCAAGTCCGACGCGCGGGCATTCCACGCGTCGTTCAGGCGCTTCTGCATGGCGCGGTAGGCATGCTTGTACAGCTCGATATCGCTACTGCCGCGCGCAAACAGATAGGTGTCCGGGAAGAACAGCCCTTCCGGCGACGGTTCCGTGGCGCCAATTGCCTTCATCAGATCGCCGTCGGACATGCCCTGCGTGTCGTGCTTCAGGGCCGGGCTGCCATCCACGGCGGCGCGCATCTTGCGGAATTCCCAGCCCTCGATCACCGTGACCACGTAATGGGTAACCTCGCCCCTGGAAAGCTTGCCAATCACGTCAAGCGGTGTGACGCCGGTTTCGAACTGGTAGCCCCCGGCCTTCAGGTCGGCGCCATGTCCGGAGACACGGGCCAGCATCTGGAACAGGCGCGGATCCATGGCAACGCCGCCACGCTGGATCTGGCGGCCAACGCTGGCCACGCCGGAATTCGGCTTGATAATGACTTCGACCGGCGATGCCGACAGGCGGAGCGGTTGATGGGCCCACCAGGCAAAGCCGCCCGCGGCGGCAACCGCGAAAATCAGCACAACCCCGACCAGGCGCAGGAACAGACGTTTCATGTAAGCAGGACAAAGACCGGACGCCATGCCCCCGCCGGCAGGTCGGGATCATTTGGAGTGGCCGGTCGGAATGACGACAGGCCAATATAATACCGGGAGCCTTGTGCCCAATGTGTCACCGAGCGTTACTGCAACGCATGCGCCGCGGCCCTGCCTTGCGCAATGACCCGGTCGCCCCCAGTTACCGTATCCAACCCGCATCCAACAGTCTCCCAGGATCCGCCTGCATGTCCGCCACTGAATTCCCGTCCCTCGCCGACAGTCTTGCCACCCTGACCAGCACCGGCATCGTGACCGCGCCCGCCGGGCTTGGCCTGATCCGCGTGGCCGGCGACGATGCCGCCACGTTCCTGCACAGCCAGCTCACCAATGCCGTGGAAGACCTGTCGGTCGATACCGCGCGGCTGGCTGGCTACTGCTCGCCGAAAGGCCGCCTGATGGCCAGCTTCCTGATGTGGCGCGATGCCGACGGCATCGTGCTGCAGCTATCGGCCGAGATCCAGCCGCCGATCCAGAAGCGCCTGAGCATGTTCGTGCTGCGCGCCAAGGCAAAGCTGACCGACCTGGGCACCACCCACCGCGTGCTCGGCGTGGCCGGCGCGAACGCCGAAAGCGCGCTCGCGCAAGCCGGCCTGCCCGCACCGCAAGGCCCTCTGGCCGTTGCACATGCCGACGGCGTGACCGTGATCCGCCTCGCAGATGCCGCTGGTGAGCCGCGCTGGCAACTGGTTGGCCCTGCCGACCGGATCGATGCGCTGCGCCAGACACTGGGCGCTACGCTGGCCACGGCCGCACCGGCTTTCTGGGACTGGCTCGATATCGGCTCGGGTATCCCGCGTATCGCCACCGCCACGCAGGAGCAATTCGTGCCGCAGATGATCAACTTCGAACTGATCGGCGGCGTCAACTTTCGCAAGGGCTGCTATCCCGGCCAGGAAGTGGTGGCGCGCAGCCAGTATCGCGGTACGCTCAAGCGTCGCATGTGGCTGGTGCATGGCGAAGGCGACGTACCGCCCGCCGCTGCCGAGATCTTCCGTCCCGAAGATCCGGGCCAGCCTTGCGGCATGATCGTCAATGCCGCTGCCGCGCCGCAAGGTGGCTGGGATGGCCTGGCCGAACTGAAGATCGACGCGGCCGCCGGCGCCCTGCATCTGGGGTCCGCGGACGGCGCCGCGGTGAGCACACGTGCGCTGCCGTACGAAGTGCCGCTGCCAAACGAGGCCGAAGCGGCCGGTTGAACGCCACGGGAACTTCGTCATGAGCGATCATCTCTACGTCTACTTCAAGGTACCGGACGACCGCGCCGCCGCAGCGCTGCCGCACTGGCACCGCTGGATGGAAACGGTCGCCGAGGCGACCGGGATTGGTGGTACGCTGATGCGCAGGCCGGAGACTCGTGCCGGCCAGCAGACGTGGATGGAGTGCTATGCAGACATACCGCCCGCGTTCGAAGCCACGCTGGACGGGTTGTGGCGCCAGAGCGGACTGGCGCAATGGATCAGCGGCGACCGCATGAGCGAGTGCTTCGTCGATCTCGATGTCCTCTGACATCGGCGATCCGCAAGTGGTAAAGGAAGCAATATGTGCCTGATTCTGGTGGCCTGGCAATCGCACCCGGACTATGCCCTGGTGGTTGCTGGCAACCGCGACGAATTCTATGCCCGCCCCGCGGCGGCTGCGCACTGGTGGCAGGATGCCCCAGAGGTGCTGGGCGGCCGCGACCTGGCGGAGGTGATTGGCGATGCCGGAACCTGGATGGGCATTGCCGGCGGCGACGCGCACCATGCGCGTCACGCCCCTGGCGCGCGCTTTGCCGCGCTGACCAACTATCGCGCCCCTTCCGAAAAACGCACCGACGCACGTTCGCGCGGTGAACTGGTGGCGCATTTCCTGCGCGGCGAACAGACCCCCGACGAATACCTGCACGAACTGGCCGGCGCGCATGGCGCCTATAACGGCTTCAACCTGCTGGCCAGCGACCTGCACGATCTCTGGTGGTACAGCAACCGATCCAAGTCGCGCCAGCCACAGAAGCTGAAACCGGGCCTGTATGGCATGTCGAACGCGCTGCTCGATACGCCATGGCCCAAGGTGCGCAGCCGTGTCGGTGCGCTGTGCGAGGTGCTGGCCGCCGATCGCGGACAGCTTGGCGCCAGTCCCGAGCCCTACCTGCAGCTATTGGCCGACGCACGCCAGGCGCCCGATTGGGAATTGCCGAGTACCGGCGTGGCGCCGGAATGGGAAAAACTGCTGTCGTCGGCGTTTATCCGCTCGCCAAGCTACGGCACGCGTGCCAGCACCGTACTGCGCGTCAAGCACGATGGCCGCTTCGATTTTGTTGAACGCAGCTTCGATGCCGATGGACAGACGGGCGAAGTTGCCTATCAGGGCCGCCTTAATGTAGCGCGCGATCCGGGAACCGTACCCGCGCCACGTTAACCCAGACTGGGTTCTCCCCTCTCCCGCACCGCGGGAGAGGGGCCGGGGGAGAGGGCCAGCGGCTCAATCTGAGACAAGTCGCAATTTGAACCTCGATACCCTCTCCCCCACCCCTCTCCCACTTCGTGGGCGAGGGGAGCGCATAACGACTGATAACGCGCTTACCCGATCCGCTTGCGCATCTCCACATGCGGGATGCCAGCTTCCTCGAATTCATCCCCTACCTGCTCGAATCCGACGCGCGCATAGAACGGCGCCGCATGGGTCTGGGCATTGAGGATCAGTTCCGGATAGCCCAGCTCGGCAGCCTTGGCCATCAATGCATCCAGCACCCGGGCACCCATGCCCGTGCCGCGTGCCGCCTTGAGCACCGCCATGCGACCGATATGGCCGTCCGGTAGCAACCGGCCGGTCGCCATCGGTGTGCCATCGGCGGCAAACGCCAGCGCGTGCCAGCTCGGCGCGTCCATCTCGTCCCACTCCAGTTCCACCGGTACGCCCTGTTCTTCCACAAACACGGCATAGCGGATGGCGCGCGCGCGTTCGCGGGCGTCATCCCAGTTACAGACCAGAACGGAAACATTGGATGCGGACATGATGATTGGCTGTGCAGAAGCTGAAGAGAGGCGCAATCATACGCCGTGCCCGATCCGGGTGCTTATTGCGTCGGTGCGATTATCGACCACCACGTTGCACCAGCCTAGGGATAACCCCCCTGCCATCCTTCTGTGAAATTTGTATGATGACCTGACTACCGGATGACGTGATAACCATGTTCCAGAAAATTCCAGCCCGTGCACTGACCGACAGCGTGGCCGAACAGCTGCTCGAAAAGATTCAGGGCGGCGTGTTTGCGCGTGGCGCCAAGCTGCCGACCGAGGCCGTGCTGTCCGAAGAGTTCGGCGTGAGCCGCACTGTGATCCGCGAAGCGATTGCACGGCTCAAGTACGAAGGACTGGTGGAATCGCGCCAGGGCAGCGGCGTGTTCGTGACCGATCAGGCTGGCATTCGCCCACTGCGCATCGACTACACCGATCTCGACGCGCTGGAATCGGTGCTGCAGATCGTTGAACTGCGCCGCTCGATCGAAGCCGAAGTCGCCGCGCAGGCCGCGCGCCGCCGCAGCGATTCGGCCATGGCCGCCATCGACGCCGCACTGGCACGCATCGATGCCGAAGTCTCGGTCGGTGGCGATGGTGTCGCCGCCGACGTGGCGTTTCACCGTGCCATTGCCGAGGCCACCGGCAACCCCTATTTCCTCAAGACGCTGGCGTTCCTGAGCCAGTACCTCGAGACCGCCACGCGCGTCACGCGGACCAACGAAGCGCGCCGCGAGGATTTCTCGCGCCAGGTGCGCGAGGAACACCAGGCCATCGTCGCCGCGATTCGTGCGGGCGATCCCGATGCCGCGCGCAATGCGGCACAGAACCACATGTACAACGCGGCGCGCCGTCTTTCCCAACTGGGCGAAGACGATGCCACCGCCAGCGACCTGCCATCCGGCCCGTCGCACTAATCGCACTCAATTCAGGAGTTATCCATGTCCAGGAATATTGGCGTCATCGGTTTGGGCGCAATGGGCAACGGCGTCGCGCAATCGCTGCTGCGCGCCGGTTTCAAGGTTCATGCATGCGACCTGCGCCCTGAGGTGCTGCAGCGCTTTGCCGATGCCGGTGGCGTGCCGTGCGCCAGCCCTGCCGAACTCGGCGAGCGCTGCGAGGTGGTCGTCACGCTGGTGGTCAATGCCGCGCAGACCGAAGCCGTGCTGTTCGGCGAGCAAGGCGCGGTGGCCACGATGGCCGCGGGCAAGCTCGTGATTGCCAGCGCCACCGTGCCGCCCGGCTTTGCCGAAGCACTGGGCAAGCGGTTGGCGGCAAAGGGCCTGCACATGCTCGATGCGCCGGTCTCGGGCGGCGCCGCGCGCGCGGCCAGTGGCGAAATGACGATGATGACATCGGGCCCGGCCGAAGCCTATGCACTGGCCGAAGACGTACTCGCGGCCATCTCCGGCAAGGTCTATCGCCTGGGCGATGCCCACGGTGCCGGCTCGAAGGTCAAGATCATCAACCAGTTGTTGGCCGGCGTGCATATCGCGGCCGCTGCCGAAGCCATGGCACTGGGCCTGCGCGAAGGCGTGAATCCGGACGCGCTCTACGACGTGATCACGCATAGCGCGGGCAATTCCTGGATGTTTGAAAACCGCGTGCCGCACATCCTGTCGGGCGACTACACGCCGCTGTCCGCCGTCGACATTTTCGTCAAGGACCTTGGCATGGTGCTCGACACCGCGCGCACCAGCAAATTCCCGTTGCCGCTGTCCGCTGCCGCTCACCAGATGTTCATGATGGCGTCCACCGCTGGCCATGGCGGCGAAGACGATTCAGCCGTGATCAAGATTTTCCCGGGCATCGAGTTGCCCGCGGCCAAGGCCAAGGAGTAACGCGATGACCGTGAATCGCCCGCTATTGGGCTGCATCGCCGACGACTTCACCGGCGCCACCGACCTTGCCAACACGCTGGTACGCAATGGCATGCGTACCGTGCAGACCATTGGCGTACCCACGTCGACCGTACAGGCCGATGCGATCGTCGTCGCGTTGAAATCGCGCACGATCCCCGCCAGCGAGGCGGTCGAACAATCGCTGGCGGCGCTGCACTGGCTGCGCGAGCAGGGTTGCCGCCAGTTCGTATTCAAGTATTGCTCGACGTTCGATTCCACCGACGCCGGCAATATCGGCCCGGTGGCCGAAGCGCTGCTCGAAGCGCTGGGCAGCGATTTCACGATTGCCTGTCCGGCGTTCCCCGAGAATGGCCGCACCATCTTCCGTGGCCACCTGTTCGTGGCCGACACCCTGCTCAATGAATCGGGCATGGAACATCATCCGCTCACGCCGATGACCGATGCAAGCCTGGTACGCGTGCTGCAGCGGCAAAGCCAGTCGAAAGTGGGCCTGCTGCGCTATGACACCGTGGCCAAGGGTGCCGACGCGGTGCGCGCACGCATCGATGCCCTGCGCGGCGAAGGCGTGAAGCTGGCCATTGCCGATGCGATCTCCGACGCCGACCTGTTCACACTGGGCGAAGGCTGCGCCGCGCTGCCACTGATTACTGGCGGCTCGGGCATTGCGCTGGGCCTGCCCGAGAATTTCCGCCGTGCCGGCTTGCTGCCGGCGCGTACCGATGCCGCCGAAGTACCGGCCGTCATCGGTCATGGTGTGGTGCTGGCCGGTAGCGCCTCGCGTGCCACCAATGGTCAGGTCGCCCACTGGATCGCCCAGCGGCGCCCCGCGCTGCGGATCGACCCGTTGCGCCTGGCGCGCGGCGAAGCCGTGGTCGATGAAGCGCTGGCCTTTGCACGCGAGCACGACCAACCGGTGCTGATCTACGCGACAGCAACTCCCGAGCAGGTCAAGGCCGTGCAGGCCGAGCTTGGCGTGGCCCGCGCCGGTGAACTGGTTGAACACGCGCTGGCCTGCATCGCGGCCAGCCTCAAGGCACGCGGCACGCGGCGCTTTGTCGTAGCCGGTGGCGAAACCTCGGGCGCCGTGGTACAGGCACTGGGCGTGCAATCGCTGCGCATCGGCAAGCAGATTGCACCGGGCGTACCCGCCACCGTCACGCTCGACGATGAACCGCTGGCGCTGGCCCTGAAGTCGGGCAACTTCGGCGCCGAGAATTTCTTCGACGAGGCGCTGCAGGCGCTGGGAGCCGCGCAATGAGCAAGGAAAACGCACTGCGCGAAGAGATCTGCCGCGTCGGCGCGAGCCTGTTCCAGCGTGGCTATACGGTTGGCACCGCTGGCAATATCAGTGCGCGGCTCGACGATGGCTGGCTGATCACGCCGACCGATGCCTGCCTGGGTACGCTCGATCCGGCCAAGGTCGCGAAGGTGGCCAGCGATGGCAGCTGGGTCTCGGGCGACAAGCCGTCGAAGACCCTGACGCTGCATCGCTGTGTCTATGACAACAACCCGGATGCGCATGGCGTGGTCCACACGCATTCGACCAATCTGGTTGCCCTGACGCTGGCCGGCGTCTGGCAACCCGACGATGTGCTGCCCCCGATCACGCCTTACTACGTGATGAAGGTTGGCCATATCCCGCTGATTCCGTACCACCGTCCCGGCGATCCGGCCGTGGCCGCACGCGTGGCGCAACTGGCCCGCGACGTGCGCGGTGTGCTGCTGGCGCGCCTGGGCCCGGTGGTCTGGGAAGACAGCGTTTCGCGCGCCGCGTACGCGCTAGAGGAACTCGAGGAAACGGCCAAGCTGTGGATGATGCTCAGGGACAGGCCCGCACCGCTTGACGAAGCGGCGCTGGTGGAACTGCGCGACACATTCAAGGCGAGGTGGTGACCACGTTGTAGCACGCACGGTTTTACTCCCCTCTCCCGCACGCGGGAGAGGGGTTGGGGGAGAGGGCAAGCGCCAGTTCTGGCGACGTCTTATAACAACGCCCTGCCCTCTCCCCGGCCCTCTCCCGCCATGCGGGAGAGGGCGCAACCCTCAGCCGGTTCAAGATCCAAGGAGACTTCCAGATGACCGCATCCAACCCCGCGGTGGGGACCCCTGCCGCCGACGCACGGCTAGACGCCGACAGCGTGATCGAAAAACGCGCCTATCACAAGGTGTTCTGGCGCATCATGCCGTTCCTGATGCTGTGCTACGTGATCGCGTATCTCGATCGCGTCAACGTGGGCTTTGCCAAGCTCCAGATGGCGCAGGACCTGCAGTTCTCCGAGACCGTGTTCGGGCTCGGCGCCGGGCTGTTCTTCATCGGCTACTTCCTGTTCGAGGTACCCAGCAACCTGCTGATGCACCGCATCGGCGCGCGGATCTGGATTGCGCGGATCATGATCACATGGGGCATCATCTCGGCCGCCTTCGTGTTCGTGCAGACGCCGACCCAGTTCTATGTGATGCGCTTCCTGCTGGGCCTGGCCGAAGCGGGCTTCTATCCGGGCGTGATCCTGTACCTGACCTACTGGTATCCGTCGCACCGCCGCGCCAAGATGATCGCGCTGTTCATGTCCGGCATTCCCGTAGCCGGCATGTTCGGCAACCCGCTGTCGGGCTGGATCATGGACGCGTTCCATAACACGCACGGCTGGGCCGGCTGGCAGTGGATGTTCCTGATCGAAGCCTTGCCCGCATTCGCCATCGGTATCGTGACGATCTTCGTGCTGCGCGACGGCATCGACAAGGCCCCGTGGCTCAGCAATGACGAGAAGCGCGTGCTCAAGCGCAATGTCGAGGAAGACGAGCGCGCCGCCGCTGCCGCCGCCACCACTGCGGGTGGACGCAACGTGCACTCGCTGGGCGCGGTCTTCAGTGACCGCCGCGTGTGGTGGATGTGCCTGATCTACTTCTGTTTCGTGACCGGCCAATATGCGCTGACGTTCTGGATGCCGACGCTGGTCAAGGCCAGCGGCGTGACCGGCAACCTGAACATCGGCCTGCTGTCGGCAATCCCGTTCCTGTGCGCGATCGTGGTCATGAATATCCTGGGCCACAGCGCCGATGCGCGCCGTGAGCGCCGCTGGCACCTGATCGTGCCGGCGCTGATGGGCGCAACCGGCTTTGCCATCGCGGCGTCGTTCACCCACAATACGACGGTGTCCATCGCGGCGCTGTCGCTGGCCGCCGCCGGTGTGCTGACCTGCGCGCCGCTGTTCTGGTCGCTGCCAACCGCCTTCCTGAGCGGGATTGCCGCCGCATCGGGCATTGCCGTGGTGAACTCGGTCGGCAACCTTGCAGGCTTTGTCTCGCCATACATGGTGGGCGCGCTCAAGGACCTGACCCACAGCACGCAGCTGCCGATGTACGTGCTGTCCGCGATCCTGGTCATGGGTGCGCTGCTGGTATGGCTGACCCCGGCCAAGATGGTGAACCGCTGATTCTGATTCTGTCGTTCAAGGAGACCTGACATGCCGCGCTTTGCCGCGAACCTCTCGATGATGTACACGGAGCACGATTTCCTGGACCGCTTTGCGGCTGCCGCGAAGGATGGCTTCCAGGCCGTGGAGTACC
Source organism: Cupriavidus sp. (assembly GCF_057315035.1). Taxonomy (NCBI): domain Bacteria; kingdom Pseudomonadati; phylum Pseudomonadota; class Betaproteobacteria; order Burkholderiales; family Burkholderiaceae; genus Cupriavidus; species Cupriavidus sp. The sequence goes on from NZ_DBHKYV010000024.1 coordinate 51,282, forward strand.
TGTTCCCGTACGATCATCCGGCTGCCGAGATCCGCCAACGGCTCGACGACCACGGCCTGACCCAGGCCCTGTTCAACGCGCCCCCCGGCGACTGGGCCGCCGGCGAGCGCGGCATGGCCGCCCTGCCCGGCCGCGAGACCGAGTTCCGCACCGCATTTGCCAAGGGATTGGAATATGCGGCCGTGATCGGCAACGACCGCATTCACGTGATGGCCGGCATTATCCCTGCCGATGCCGACCGTGCGCGCTGCCGTGCCGTCTACCTGGAGAACCTGGCCTATGCGGCGGCCTCGGCCGCGGCCCATGGCATCACGGTGCTGATCGAGCCGATCAACACGCGCGACATGCCGGGCTACTTCCTGAACCTGCAGGGCGACGGCCAGTCCATCTGCCAGCAGGTGGGCGCAGCCAACCTCAAGGTGCAGTTCGACTGCTACCACTGCCAGATCATGGAAGGCGACCTCGCGAAGAAGCTCCAGCGCGACTTTGCCGGCATCGGCCATATCCAGATTGCCGGCGTACCCGAACGGCACGAGCCCGATATCGGCGAGCTGAACTATCCGTACCTGTTCGACGTGATCGACCAGTTGGGCTATAGCGGGTGGATCGGCTGCGAATACCGGCCACGTGCCGGTACCTCGGACGGACTGGGCTGGCTCAAGCCATATCTGCAACGTTAATCACCGGATCACTGCAACCATGAAAGTACTGATCACCGGCGGCGCCGGTTTCCTGGGCCTGCAACTGGCCCGGCTGCTGCTCAAGCGCGGCGCGCTGAGCCTCGCAGGCAAGGCCGTCACGATCGAGCAACTTACGCTGCTCGACGTGGTGGCACCACAAATCGACGATGCGCGCGTGCGTGTCGTTACGGGCGACCTGTCCGATCCTGCCGTGCTGGCGCAGGCCATCGACAAGGACACCGGCGCCATCTTCCACCTGGCCGCGGTGGTCAGCGGACAGGCCGAGGCCGACTTCGACCTGGGCATGCGCGTGAACCTGGATGCCTCGCGCGCGCTGCTGGAAACCTGCCGCCAGCTGGGTCACCAGCCACGCGTGGTGTTCACGAGCTCGGTGGCGGTCTACGGCGGCAAGCTGCCGCCGGTGGTGCAGGACGACACCGCGCTGAATCCGCAATCGTCGTACGGCGCGCAAAAGGCAATTGGCGAGCTGCTGCTGTCCGACTACAGCCGCCGGGGCTTTGTCGATGGCCGCGTGCTGCGCCTGCCGACCATCAGCGTACGCCCGGGCAAGCCCAATGCAGCGGCGTCGTCGTTTGCGAGCGGCATCATTCGTGAACCGCTGTCGGGCGTGGCGGCCAACTGCCCGGTGGCACCGGACACCTCGCTGTGGCTGCTGTCGCCGCGCGGTGCAATCCAGGCGCTGGTCAATGGTATCGAGCTCGATGGCGCGCGTTTTGGCAACCGTCGCGTGGTGAATTTGCCGGGACTGTCGGTCACGGCAGCGCAGATGGTGGAAGCGCTGCGCCGCGTGGCAGGCGATGCCGTGGCGGATCGCGTGACATGGGAGCGCGAGGAACGCGTCGAGAAGATCGTCGGCACGTGGCCGGCGGCATGGGATGTGGCACGCGCCGTGGAACTGGGTTTCGAAAGCGATGCCAGCTTTGACGATGTCATCCGCGCGTATGCGGAGGATGCGGGCGTCAAGCTCTGAAATCAAGTTGGTTTCTCCCCTCTCCCGCACGGCGGGAGAGGGGAGCCAAGCTTCTCACCCCACCGGCTTCACCAGCTCCCAGGCATCGATCGTTTCCCTGACCTGCGCGGGGATCGGTGCCGACTTCTGCGTCTTCGGGTCGGCACACACGTAGACGATCTCACCGGTGATCAGGTGCTGGTCGCCACGATACATTTCCACGCGGAACAGCATGCTCGAGCGGCCCAGCCGCGCCATGCGGCCACGGATCTCCAGCATGTCGTCGAAACGCGCGGACGCGTGGTACTCGAGCGTGGACTTGACCACGAAGATATCCACCCCATGCGCGTGCAGCACGTCCTCCGGATAGCGGATGCCTACCGCGCGCCAGTACTCGGTCACGCAGATATCGCAGTAAGTCAGGTAGTGGGCGTTGAAGACGATCGATTGCGGATCGACCTCGGCCCACCGGACACGCAGCGGCACGCTGTGCCGGAAATCTTCGCTGGCCATCTGCGTCTTACTGGGGCTTGCCCAGGCCAAGCTTCTCGATGATCGCGCGTTCGCGCTTGACCGTATCCGCTGCAAAGGCCGTGTACTGGCTGCTGCTCATGTAGTACGGCTCCATGTCGAACTTGGCCAGCGACTCGCGATAATTCGGCATTTCCATGGCCTGCTTGAACGCGTCATGCAGCTTCTTGACGATTGCCGGATCGGTGCCCTTCGGGGCCACCAGGCCAAACGGCGAAGTCTGCACGATGCCCATACCCAGTTCCTTGAGCGTCGGCACGTTCGGGAAGCGCGGCGAACGCTTCTCGCCCCACGTGGACAACAACCGCAGCTTGCCCGATTCCACATACTGCGCCCAGGCCGGCGTGTCGGCCACCGACATCACGTGACCGCCGAGCAGCGCCTGCATCGATTCCGAATTGCCCTTGTATGGAATATGCGAGAACTGCACGCCCTGGCGCATCGCAAGGTCTTCCATGGTCAGGTGCAAGGTGGTCATCGAGCCCGGCGAACCGTAGGTCAGCTTGCCCGGGTTGGCCTTGGCATAGGCGATGTACTCCTGCATCGTCTTGATCGGCGAATCGGCCGGTACCACCAGGCCGAACGAATAGCCGGCCAGGTTGATCACATAGCTCAGGTCCTTGACCGGATCCCAGTTGATCTTGGTGGTGTACGGCAGGCGGTACACGGGCATGGCCACCTGGGCCAGCGTGTAGCCGTCCGGCGCGGTGGCCTGCATCATCTGGGCAGGCAGCACGCCGCCGGCACCGGGCTTGTTCTCGACGATCACGGGCTGGCCCAGGATCTTCGAGGCGTTGTCCGCGAGCACGCGGAACGGAATGTCGGTGGAACCGCCCGCGGTGTAGCCGATCACGAGCCGGATCGGGCGGTTCGGGAACTTGTCCGCCTGCGCGTGTGCCGGCATGGCGGCCATTCCAACTGCGGCCGATGCGGCAATCATGCCCATATGGGCCATAAAGTGGCGGCGTTGCATAAGTCTTTGTCTCCTTCTGCTGCAAAAATGCACTGTTGCGACTTCGATCAAACCACAAATCAGTAGCTGGCCCGCTCCATCTGCTTTTTATGGGAGTCAGGCCGAAATCCGGACGCTATCGGTCAAAAGCCCCCTGCAATGCGGCAATTGCATCGGCATGGGCACCGGCAACGGCACCAATAAAACGTCCGAGCTTGAAAAAATCGTGAATCATGGTCGGGTAGTCGGCCAGCGTTGCATTGACGCCGGCCGCTTCGAGTTTTGCCGCATACGCGACCCCTTCGTCATGCAAGGGATCGTAGCCCGCCACCGCGATCCACGCCGGACACACGCCCTCGACCTCAGCCCCCTGCCCGCCACCGTCGAGTGGCGCAAAACGCCAGTCATCGCGGCTGGCGTCCTGGTCCAGGTACTGCGCAAAGAACCACTGGATCATCTCCGCGGTCAGCAAGTAGCCTTCGGCCAGCGCGCGATGCGAGGCGGTTTCCTGGCGCGCGCTGGTGCCGGGATAGATCAGCAGTTGCAGCACCGGCGCCAGGCCAGTGTTGCGCGCCTGGATTGCGCAGGCGGCCGCCAGCGTGCCACCGGCACTGTCGCCACCGACCGCAATGCGTTCGGGATCGGCGCCAAGCCGGGCGGCCTCGTCAAATACCCACTGCAGCACGTCGAATGCATCGTTGGCCGCTGTCGGGAATTTCCATTCGGGACCGAGCCGGTAGTCAACCGACAGCACCAGGCATTGCGCGCCATTGCAGAACACACGGCACAGCGAGTCATGCGAATTGATGCTGCCGACGGTAAAGCCACCCCCATGGAAATAGACCAGCAGCGGCAATGGATCCGCCCAACTGGCCTCGCGCGGCGCATAGAGCCGTACCGGGATATCGAACCCGTCGCGCGCCGGGACTGTCAGATCCTCGACGCCGTGTACCGGCGCCGGTGACAGGTCAAGGATCGGCGCGCTTTTCTCATAGCCGATCTTGGCATCCGCCGGTTCCATCGTATGGATCGACGGCCGTTTGGCCCTCGCAATCAGTTCAAGCAACTGCGCGACCTGCGGGTCGAGCGGCTGGGCAGGCAAGCCGGGAACGGATGGTGACGGTTGAGCGGACATATTGACGATGGTAGCCAGACAATCGGACATATTAGACCGATAGCCAGCCAGGTCCTGACAAGACCACAAGATTCGAATAGTCGAATAGTGAACGGTCGTTCGATTTTCGTATCATGCCAGCGTTTCCGGCATGCAGCATTACGAAATAACCCTCAGGACGCCTCTTGCTACACCTTTTGCGCGATCACCGGCCATGCTGCGAACTGCACGTTCGCCGCCTATGCTTGGTAGGAATGCAGCGCATGACGCAGGATCAGCAGGCCCGATCAAACAGGAGACACCATGACTGGCGAACACTTGCAGGTTGTGCACGGGGACATTACGCGGATGGCAGTCGACGCCATCGTCAACGCAGCCAATAGCGGACTGCTGGGCGGCGGCGGCGTGGACGGGGCAATTCATGGCGCGGGCGGTCCCGCAATCAGGACCGCGTGCCGCGCGATCCACGATGCGCAAGGCGGCTGCCCCACCGGCGAAGCGGTAATCACGACTGGCGGCCTGTTGGCGGCCCCCTATGTCATACACGCGGTCGGACCGGTCTGGCACGGTGGCTCAAAGAATGAGGATGCGCTACTGGCCAGCGCCTATCGCAACAGTATCCGGCTGGCGGGGGAGCACAAACTGCGCACGGTGGCATTCCCGAATATCAGTACCGGTGTCTACGGCTTTCCGCGTGAACGGGCGGTCGACATCGCCATTGCCGCCGTACGCGAGGCACTGGCCAAGGCGCCGTCCATCGAGCAGGTCACGTTCGTGTGCTTCGACGATGAGAATTTCAAGCTATATCGCCAGCGGCTGAGCTGAAGGACGGCCGCCGGCTGGCCGCTGGTTGGCCGGTGACAAAGAAATGGCGCCTTGCGGCGCCATTTCTTTTCAGGGCAGCACACTGTGGATCAACAGGTTGATCCGCTCCGGCTGCTCGTGGATGACCCAGTGCGTACCTTCGGGAATCCGCTCCAGCCGCAGGTCCGGCACGAACTCGTCCAGTCCACTGACCAGCGACTTCGGCAACGCCCGGTCATTCTCGCCCCAGATCACCAGCGTAGGCACCCGGATCACGAACATTGCCGGGTCAAGCCGCGAGATGTCCGGCGCAGTCTCGCCCGAGGCCGGCGGGTGCATTGGTGTGGCGCGGTAGTAATTCAAGCCACCGGTCAGCGGGTGCGACCCATCATCGCCGGGCTCCGACCACGCCGCGTGATACTTGGCGCGGGTCTCGCCGGCGAACCAGGCCGGCAGGGCTCCGGCTTCGCCAGTCAGCATTTTCTCCAGCAACGCAAAATCATTCGCCGCCAGCGCCTGTTCCGCACCGGGCTTGCGCAGCCAGTTCATATATGCCGACGCCTGCTGCTGCACCGGGTCCGCCGACAGCGCGCGCGCGAACAGATAGGGATGCGGCGAATTGATAATGACGAAGCGCTCAATCAGGTCGGGATACTGCGCGGCAAGGTTCCAGCACACCGCCCCACCCCAATCGTGCGCCACGATCGTGCAGCGCTCGTAGCCAAGCACTCGAATGAATTGCACGAGGTCCTCGACCAGGTGCTTGGGCCTGTACGCCTCGGCCTCTTTCGGCTTGCTCGACAGGTTGAAGCCACGCAGGTCCGGCGCCACCGCAAAGTGGGTATGGCCGAATTCGGCAAGCTGGCGTTCCCACGCGTACCAGAACTCCGGAAAGCCGTGCACAAACAGGATCAACGGCTTGCCCGGCTCGCCCGCACTGCCGTAATGCAGCCGCGTGCCGTTGGGCAGGTTGGCGAACTGCAGGTGGTGAATCACGGCGGGTGTGGTCATCAAGGTCTCCCTGGCCATTTCTGCCATCACTGGTCTCCTGGTCGACGATGCAAGAAAGTGGCCAGGTCAACCGCGCAGTGCGGCAACCAGGCTGGCGCGGACTTCGGGCTTCTCGGCAAACGGATCGCCAGGATTGCGTTGCGCGAGAATATCCTCCATGCGATGCTGCACCGGCACCAGTGCCTGCGGGTGGGAATAAATATAGAAGCTTTCGTCCCGGATGGCATCGAACGTCAGTTGCGCCACGTCGGCGGCCGTGACCTTGCCCGAATTCACTGCCTTGTCCGACAATGCCTGTGACACCATCTGCGAACGTGTGGGCGGTGCATCATTGGTCAGGCCAGCCGGCCTGTTGCGCTGCGACTGGCTGATACCGGTTGGCACGAAGTAGGGGCACAGTACCGAGCACCGCACCTGTTCGGTGACCAGGCTCAGGTCCTGGTACAGCGTCTCGGACAGCGCCACCACCGCGTGCTTCGACACGTTGTAGACACCCATGGCCGGCGGATTCAGCAGGCCGGCCATCGATGCCGTATTGACGATATGGCCCTGGAACGACGGGTCCTTCCGCGCAGCCTCAAGCATTAGCGGCGTGAAGATCCGCACGCCGTGCACCACGCCATACAGGTTGACGCCCAGCACCCAGTCCCAGTCTTTCTCGGTGTTCTCCCAGAGCAGTCCACCGGCACCCACGCCCGCGTTGTTGAACACGAGATTGACCTCGCCGAAGGCGGTCATCGCGGCATCGGCCAATGCCTGGACCTGCTCGGCCTTCGATACATCGGTGCGCAGGCCGATGACCTGGGTGCCCTGCGCCTTGAATTCCGCGACCGTGGTGTCGAGCACGTCTTCCTGGACGTCGGCCAATACAAGCTTCATGCCAAGCTGGGCACCGATGCGCGCGAATTCCTTGCCGAATCCCGATGCGCCACCGGTAATGACTGCCACCTTGCCTTCGAACTGCTTCATGGTTGTCTCCTCGGTTGTATGTTTTTGCTTTTTGGCTCCCCTCTCCCACTACATGGGAGAGGGGAGAAAATCCAAACTACGCTGCCTGCACGTGGTAGTTCTGCCTTGGAAAATGCACGTTGACCGCGCCGGCACGCGAATCCTGCCGGCGGATCGTGACCACGTGCTCGGTCAGCGTCAGCAGCACGCCGGCCACAGGGTCTTTTGCGTAGTCGGTCGGCGTCACGGTTACCGCATCGCCGGCCGCAAAGCCACCGCCGGGCAGGATCGTCGGATCATGCGGCAGCGGGTCGTTGTTGTAGGCATCGGCAATCGCCGACTCCGATGGAATGACACGCAGCTTGCCGTGCCCGTAGGCCTGCATCCGCGCGAACCAGCTCTTGACCAGCGGATAGCCATCGAGCAGCGCAGCAAGTGGCGCGGCCCGGCGGATAAACCAGATGCAATGGAAAAGCGAGAAATCGGCGACCGACAGTTCGGGCCCCGCCACATGCTGGACGCCCGCGGCAAACTGTTGCTGCAGCCGCTCGAAGGTTTCATGCAGTGTTGCCGCGGCTTCGGGCAACGGCATGCGCAGCGCATTGGTATCGCCACGCATGGCCTTGCGGTCTGCCATGAACGCCTGGATCTGGCCCGGCGACAGATGTGCCAGCATGGTCTGTACGCCGGCCGGCTGCATCGTATACGTGACCGTTGCCGTAAACAACGCGCTGTCGATCCACGCGGCCATCAGCCGGGCCTGCGCCGACTGCATGGCCGGGTACAGCGGCGGATTTGGCGCCAGCCGATCGAGAACGTCGCAGATCAGTGCCGTATCGCAGTAGATATCGGCACCAATCTGCATCACCGGCGTACGCCGATAGCCGCCGGTCAGCGCCGTGACATCGGGCTTGGGCATGATCGGCGGAATTTCCACCGCGCACCAGGACAGGCCCTTGGCGCCCAGCACAAGCCGTACTTTCTCTGAAAACGGTGAGGTTGCGTATTGATGAAGGATGATGTCGGGCATGCTTGCCTCTCAGAAAAGGATCAACCCTTCCTTAATCGAGCAGATCCGGCTGTTCTTTAACGATTCGTGCATAAAGCGGCTGGAACTGGAACCAGCCAGCCTGCGCGGTGCCCACGATTGAATAGGCCTGCCGCGCGGCCGCGTCGCCGATGGTTTTCGGCGCCTGGCCGGTACGCGCAGCCGCCGATTCCGCCAGGATCTGCACCTGGCAAGAACGCTCCATCGTGATGAACCACCATGCGGCCTCGTCCACGGTCTTGCCGACGGTCAGCAAGCCATGGTTCTGCAGGATCGCGGCCTTGTTGGCACCCAGCGCATCGGCAATGCGCTGCCCTTCGTCGAGTTCCACCACCACGCCGCCAAAGTCGTCATAGAGTGCATGGTCGTCGTAGAACGCGCAGACATCCTGCGTCAGTGGGTCCAGCTTGCGGCCCAGCGTGGACCATGCGCGACCGTACGTGCTGTGCGAATGGGCCGCGGCCACGGCATCGCCACGGGTCTGGTGGACCCGCGAATGGATCGCAAACGCGGCCGCGTTAACCGGATAATCGCCCTCCACCACATTGCCATGATGGTCGCAACGGATCAGGTTCGACGTCTTGACCTGGCTGAAATGGACGCCAAACGGATTGACCCAGAATGTGTCGGTGAACTCGGGGTCGCGGGCCGTGATATGGCCGGCCACGCCCTCGTCGAAACCGAACTTGGAGAACAGCCGGAACGCCGCCGCCAGCCGCTGCTTGCGATGCAGCCGCTCCTGTGCCGGCGTATCGAACTTCGGCGGACGCGGCAAATTGCGGTAGCGGGCCTTGACCTCTTCGGACAGGCCAGCAGCCATGTCATCGTTGTCCGCCGGGGATTGAGGTGCGTTCATGACTGTCTCCTGTTCTCTTCTTTCTTCTTTTGTGGGGATGGGGGGCGTGGGGCCCCCGTCGGTCGTTACACGAGTTTCACGAGCTGCTTGCCGAAGTTCTTGCCCTTGAGCAGGCCCATGAATGCTTCGGGCGCACCGGCCAGGCCTTCGGCCACGCTCTCGCGGAACTTGAGCTTGCCCTGCGCAACGTAGCCGCCCAGTTCCCTGAGCGCCTGCGGCCAGACGTCCATGTGCTCGGACACGATGAAGCCCTCGATCTTGCAGCGCGATACCAGGATGGCGCGCGGGTTGCGCAGCGGCATGTCCTGGCCGTCATAGCCCGCGATCAGGCCGCATACGGCGATGCGCGCGAACGGATTCAGGCGCGACAGCACCACATCGAGGATATCGCCACCCACGTTCTCGAAGTAGCCGTCGACGCCCTTCGGCGTCACCGCCTTGACCATCGCGTACAGTTCCTTCGCGTCCTTGGCCGCCTTGTAGTCGACGCAAGCGTCGAAGCCCAGTTCATTGGTCACGTAGTCGCACTTGTCCTTGCCGCCGGCCACGCCCACCACGTAGCAGCCTGCCAGCTTGGCCAACTGGCCAACCACGCTCCCCACCGCACCCGATGCCGCGCTGACCACGATGGTCTCGCCGGCCTTGGGCGCAATGATCTTGTTCAGGCCGTACCAGGCCGTCACGCCGGGCATGCCCACCGAGCCGAGGTAGGCCGACAGCGGAATATGGGTGGTGTCGACCTTCTGCATGCCGCTGCCGTCGGTCACGCCGATTTCCTGCCAGCCGAACATGCCGACGACCTTGTCGCCCACATTCCATTTCGGATTCTTGCTGGCGATGACTTCACCCACGGTGCCGCCGATCATCACTTCGTTCAGCGGCTGGGGATCGGCGTACGACTTGCCTTCACCCATGCGTCCGCGCATATACGGGTCCAGCGACAGGAAATGGTTGCGCACCATCACCTGCCCTTCGGCCAGCTCGGGGATAGCCACTTCCTCGAGGCGGAAGTTTTCAGGGGTCACGGCTGCCGTGGGGCGCGAGGCCAGGACGATGCGCTTGTAGGTTTGCTTCGACATATTCGGTTCCTTCGCTCGTTGCAGATAGGACTATGGAATGAGAGGCGCGACGGGATCAGCCGTCCGCGCCCGAATCGGCCGCGCCGGTGTCCCGCTTGGGCGGCATGCGCTTGATGTACTTGAAAGTGCCGGACGCCCGGGAAACGATCTTGCCGTCGGCATCGACGATCTCGCCCTCGCAGAACACCATCGTCGACGTACGATGCACGGTCTGCCCGCGCGCGGTCAGCTTGCCGCGCCCCGGCGCCATGAAGCTGGTCTTCATCTCGATGGTGACCACGCCTCGGCCGTCGCTATCGGATGAGCGGCCCGCAATGGCCATGGCCACGTCGAGCAGCGTCATGATCACGCCGCCGTGCGCCATGTCCCAGCTGTTCTGGTGCCGCTGCTGCAGATCGAGCTCGATCTCGCTGCGGCCGCCTTCCATGTAGTTGCACATCACGCCAAGATCGGCGAGAAAAGGGATTTGGAGTTGACGTTGGGTCATGATTGGGGCGCCTGGAATCTGGTGGCCTGCATTATGCCTATGCCTTCAGCAGGTTCAAACCGCGCTGACGCCTCCGTCAACGGCCAGCACCTGCCCCGTGATGTGCTTGCCGGCGTCGGACGCGAACAGCAGCGCGGCGCCCTTGAGGTCTTCGTCGTCGCCCAGCCGGCGCAACGGCACGCCTTCGCACATCTTGTCCACGCCGAGCCGGTCCAGCGAACCCTTGGTCATCTTCGACGGGAAAAAACCCGGGGCCAGCGCATTGACGGTGATATTGTGCTCGCCCCATTCGGCGGCCAGCGTGCGCGTGAAATTGATCACGGCACCTTTCGACGTGTTGTACGCGATCGTTTCCATCGACCCCGGCGGGTTGCCGGCCAGGCCCGCGATGGACGCCACATTGATGATGCGGCCATGGCGGCGCGGGATCATCGACAGCTTGCCGATCTTCTGCGACAGCAGGAACAGCCCGCGGATATTCAGGTTCATGACCTTGTCCCAGGCCTCGATCGGATGGTCCTCGGCCGGTGCACCCCACGTGGCGCCCGCATTGTTGACGAGGATATCCACGTGTCCGAGCGTGGCCAGCGTTTCATCGGCAAGCCGTGCGATCTCGTCGTCGCGCGATCCATCGGCGGCAATCCACTGCGCCTCGATACCGCGCGCCTTGAGGTGGGCCTGCGCCGATTCCAGTTCGTCGGCCTTGCGCGCCGACAGCACCACGCGGGCGCCCTGCTCGCCCAGCGCCTCGGCGATCTGCAGGCCCAGCCCGCGCGAACCGCCCGTGATCAGCGCGGTGCGACCCTTGAGGTCGAACAGTTGCTGGATGGTATGCATATTGTCTCCGTTATCTTGTATTCGGGCCGACCGGTCAGAACCAGGCGTCCTGCATGTCGAGCGTGGTGCGGTCCAGCGATGCGAGCAGATCGAGCTGCGGATAGATCTTCGGCAATTCAAAGCGGAAGAAGTACGCTGCCGCGGCCAGCTTGCCGCGATAGAAATCGGCATCCTCGCCCTTGGCCGTACCCAGCGCCGCCTGCGCCACCAGCGCCTGCTCCAGCCAGATCCACGCCACCACGACATGGCCGAACGCCTCCAGGTAGACCGAAGCATTGGCCAGCGTCACGTTCGGATCGCCAGCCGACCAGAGCGTGCGGGTGACCTCGGCCAGCCGCGCCGCCGCCGCGCCGAGCGCGCGGGCCTGTTCGGCAAGCACCTTGTCGCCACTGGCAACGGCCTGCGCGCAGGTGGCCTGCACGCGCTTGCCCACGTTCTGGAATGCCGCGCCGTCCTGCATCACGACCTTGCGGCCCAGCAGGTCCAGGCCCTGGATGCCGTGCGTGCCTTCGTGGATCGGATTCAGGCGGTTGTCGCGGTAGAACTGCTCGACGTTGTATTCACGCGTGTAGCCGTAGCCGCCATGTACCTGGATGGCCAGGCTGTTGGCTTCCAGGCACCATTGCGACGGCCAGCTCTTGGCGATCGGCGTCAGGATGTCGAGCAACAGCGACAGCTCACGCTGCCGGTCCGCATCGCCAGCCGCCCTGGCCGCGTGCTCGTCGTCCACCAGCCGCGCGCAGTACAGGTTCAGCGCCAGGCCGCCTTCGACATAGCTCTTCTGTGCCAGCAACATACGGCGCACATCGGCGTGCTCGACCAGCTTGACCTGCGGCGTGGCCGGGTCCTTGCCCTGCGGGCCGACCGGACGCCCTTGCGGACGGTTGCGCGCGTAGTCCAGCGCATGCAGATAGCCGGTATACCCGAGCGCCACCGCGCCGAGGCCCACGCCAATGCGAGCCTCGTTCATCATGTGGAACATGCAGGACAGGCCCTTGTGCGGCTCGCCGACCAGATAGCCAATGGCGCCGGCCTTGCCTTGCGGCCGATACTTCATGCCTTCGCCAAAGTTCAGCAGGCAGTTCGTGGTGCCGCGATAGCCCATCTTGTGATTCAGGCCGGCCAGCACCACGTCATTGTGCTCGCCGCACGAACCATCGTCGTTGACGAGGTATTTCGGCACGATGAACAGCGAGATACCCTTCACGCCCGGAATCAGCTTGCCATCGGGCCCCGGGATCTTGGCCAGTACGAGGTGGACGATATTGTCGGACAGTTCGTGCTCGCCCGCCGAGATCCACATCTTGTTGCCACGCAGCCGATACTGCGCGCCTAGCGGCGATTCGCCTTCGTAGTCGGCGCGCGTGGTGATGTCCGACAGCGACGATCCGGCCTGTGGCTCGGACAGGCACATGGTGCCAAAGAAGCGCCCTTCCAGTTCGGGACGCACGAACGTGTCGATCTGCGCCGGCGTGCCGTGCGTCAGCAGCAGGTTCGAATTGCCGATGGTCAGGAACGGGTAGGAACTCGTGCCGACATTGGCCGCCTTGAAATATGCGAACGCGGCCTTTTCCAGCGTGACGGGCAGTTGCATGCCGCCATATTCGTAGTCCTGGCCCGCGGCCATCAGGCCAGCCTCGCAGAATGCCTTCAGCGCAGCCTTGACCTCCGGAATGATCGTGACGGTCTCGCCATCGAAATGCGGCTCGTGCGCGTCGCTCTTCTTGTTATGCGGCGCGAACAGGTCGGTGGCGATTTTCTCGCAGGTGTCGAGCGCGGCGTCGAACGTCTCGCGCGAATGGTCTGCAAAACGGGGAATCTGGGTCAGTGTCTCGGCATTGAGCCATTCGTACAGTACGAAATTAAGATCACGACGGGAAAGAATCAGCGACATGGAATACGAGGCTCCGGGCTGAAACGAAGGGCAGGCTTGGCCTTCGGTAAGCGATAGGAAAGCTCCCCTCTCCCGCACGCGGGAGAGGGGTTGGGGGAGAGGGTCAGCAGTTCAATTGGCGACAAGTCGCATTGTGAGGCGCCTGCCCTCTCCCCCGGCCCCTCTCCCATTTCATGGGAGAGGGGAGACAACATCAACAGTCAGCAGACGACGCGCCTTACAGCACTTCGAACAGGCCGGCGGCACCCTGGCCGCCGCCGATGCACATCGTCACCACCACGTACTTGACGCCACGGCGCTTGCCTTCGATCAGCGCGTGGCCAACCAGACGCGCGCCCGACACGCCGTACGGGTGGCCCACCGCGATGGCGCCGCCGTTGACGTTCAGACGGTCCATCGGGATGCCGAGCTTGTCGGCGCAGTACAGCACCTGCACGGCAAACGCCTCGTTAAGTTCCCACAGGCCGATGTCATCAACCTTCAGACCGGCCTTCTTCAGCAGCTTCGGCACCGCGAACACCGGACCGATACCCATCTCATCGGGTTCGCAGCCGGCCACGGCAAAGCCGCGGAACACGCCCAGCGGCTGCAGGCCCTTGGCCGCCGCCACGCGTGCATTCATCACCACCGCAGCCGACGCGCCGTCCGAGAACTGCGACGCATTGCCGGCAGTGATCACGCCGCCGGGCATTGCGGTGCGGATCTTCGACACACCTTCCAGCGTGGTGTCGGCGCGAATACCCTCGTCGGCGTCGATCGTGACTTCCTTGGTCATCAGCTGGCCAGTGGCCTTGTCGGCCACGCCGGCGAGCACCGTCATCGCCACGATCTCGTCCTTGAACTTGCCGGCTTCCTGTGCCGCGGCAGCGCGCAACTGGCTCTGCACGCCGTACTCGTCCTGGCGGTCCTTCGAGATGTTGTAGCGCTTGGCCACGTTCTCGGCGGTCTGCAGCATGCTCCAATAGATTTCCGGCTTGTTCTTGGTCAGCCAGCTTTCCTGGATCATGTGGCGGTTGGTCTCTTGCTGCACGCACGAGATCGACTCCACGCCACCGGCCACGAAGATGTCGCCTTCGTCGGCGATCACGCGTTGCGCGGCCATGGCGATGGTCTGCAGGCCCGACGAGCAGAAGCGGTTCACGGTGGCGCCGGGAACGGTCACCGGGCAACCGGCGCGCAGCGCGATCTGGCGTGCGATGTTGGCGCCGGTGGCACCTTCAGGGTTGGCACAGCCCATCAGTACGTCTTCCACTTCGCCCGCTTCGATCTTCGCGCGCGCGATGGCGTGCTGGACGGCGTGGCCGCCGAGCGTCGCGCCATGGGTCATGTTGAAAGCGCCCTTCCAGCTCTTGGCCAGCCCGGTGCGGGCCGTGGATACGATGACTGCCTCGTTCATGTGTTGCTCCTCGGTATCTTGATGTCTCTTGCGAGAATGTATTCGGTATGTTTGGCGTGAACGTCAGGGTTCAGGACTCAGGGAGCCAGGGGTTGTGGATGCCGCCCTCGGCCAGTACCGCGTCGGAGGTCATGCGCCGGACCCCGGCCTCGGCCAGGTCCTGCCATGCCAGCGCGAGCGACCCATCCAGGTCGATCGCGCGGCAGGCATCTTCCACAACCACCGCCTCGAAGCCCGCGGCACGCGCATCGAGCGCGCTCCAGGCCACGCAGTAATCCGTCGCCAGACCCACGCAGACCACGCGCCGGACACCCTGCTCGCGCAGGTAGCCAGCCAGCCCGGTCTTCGTCGTACGGTCTGCCTCCAGGAATGCGCTGTAGCTGTCCACCTCGGCATGGTGACCCTTGCGGATCAGCAACCGGGCGTGGGGCACGTGCAGGTCCGCATGAAGCGCGGCACCTGGTGTGTCCTGCACGCAGTGGTCGGGCCACAGCACCTGCTCGCCGTACGGCAACGTGGTGGTCTGGAACGGCGCGGAGCCGGCATGGCTCGTGGCGAACGACACATGCCCGGCCGGATGCCAGTCCTGCGTCAACACCACGTGCTCGAACGCCTGCGCCAACCGGTTGATCACGGGCACGACTTCGTCGCCATGCGGCACGGCCAGCGCGCCACCAGGCATGAAGTCGTATTGCACGTCGAGCACCAGCAGGCAATCCTGCGCGCCGTAGGCCATGATTCCTCTATCCTTCCGTTACCCTTTGTCAATCACGCCGTGATGTCTTAGCCGTTGAAGCCCTTGCCCTCGTCGGCCAGCTTCTGCAGCAGCGGGGCCACCTTCCACGCTTCGCCGTGGTAACCCTTGGCATAGCGCTTCATGGACTGGGCCACGTTGAACAGGCCAACCTGGTCCGCGTACAGCATCGGGCCGCCGCGGAACAGCGGGAAGCCGTAGCCGGTCAGGTACACCATGTCGATGTCCGACGCCTTCGAGGCAATGCCTTCTTCCAGGATCTTCGCACCTTCGTTGACCAGCGCGAACACCAGGCGTTCGACGATCTCCTCGTCGGAGATCTTGCGGCGCGTGATACCGAGTTCCTTCGAATGCTCGACAATCATGTCGTTGACCTGCTGGTTCGGGTACGGCTTGCGGTCGCCCGCCTTGTAGTCGTACCAGCCGGCACCGGTCTTCTGGCCGAAGCGGCCCAGTTCGCAGAGCTTGTCGGCGGTCTTCGAGTACTGGATGTCCGGCTTGTCCACGGCGCGGCGCTTGCGGATCGCCCAGCCGATGTCGTTGCCAGCCAGGTCGCCCATGCGGAACGGACCCATCGCAAAGCCGAACTTCTCGATAGCGCGGTCCACCTGCTCCGGCAGCGCACCTTCATCCAGCAGATAGCCGGCCTGGCGGCTGTACTGCTCGATCATGCGGTTGCCGATAAAGCCGTCGCAGACGCCCGACACCACAGCCGTCTTCTTGATCTTCTTGCCGATCTGCATGACGGTGGCCAGCACGTCCTTGCCGGTCTTCTCGCCGCGCACCACTTCCAGCAGCTTCATCACATTGGCCGGGCTGAAGAAGTGCATGCCGACCACGTCCTGCGGGCGCTTGGTGAACGACGCAATCTTGTTGACGTCGAGCGTGGAGGTGTTGGAGGCCAGGATCGCGCCGTCCTTCATCACTTCGTCAAGCTTCTTGAAGACCGTTTCCTTGACGCCCATTTCCTCGAACACGGCCTCGATGACCAGGTCCGCATCCTTGATCTCGTCATAGGACATGGTCGGGGTCAGCAGGCCCATGCGCTGTTCGACCTTCTCCTGGGTCAGCTTGCCCTTCTTGGCGCTGTTCTCGTAGTTCTTGCGGATCGTGGCCACGCCACGTTCCAGCGCTTCCTGCTTCATCTCCAGCATGGTCACCGGGATGCCGGCGTTCAGGAAGTTCATCGTGATGCCGCCGCCCATGGTGCCGGCGCCGATCACCGCGACGCGCTCGATCTTGCGGACCGGGGTATCGCTGGACACGTCGGGGATCTTGCTGGCGGCACGCTCGCCGAAGAACGCATGGCGCAGCGCGCGCGATTCCGGGGTACCCACCAGGAACATGAAGCCTTCGCGCTCTTCCTTCAGGCCTTGTTCGAACGGCTTCAGCGATGCTGCCACGGCGTCCACGCACTTCGACGGCGCCGGGAAATTCTTGGCCACGGCGGCCACGGTATTGCGGGCAAAGGCCAGGAAGCCTTCGGCATTTTCGTGACGCACCTTGAGGTCACGCACCTTCGGGTACGGTCCGGGAGCGGCGGCAACGTTCTGGGCGAACTTGACCGCGGCAGGCAGCACGTCGCCGTCGACGATCTCGTCGAACAGCTTCGAGCCGGCAAATTTTTCCGAAGGAATGGCCGTGCCGGACACGATCATGTTCAGCGCATGCTCCAGGCCAACCAGGCGCGGCAGGCGTTGCGTGCCACCGGCGCCGGGCAGCAGGCCCAGCTTGACTTCGGGCAGCGCGATCTGGGCGCCCTTGGCGGCCACGCGGTAGTTACAGCCCAGGGCCAGTTCCAGGCCGCCACCCATGGCGACGGAATGGATGCCGGCCACGACCGGCTTGGTCGACGCTTCCAGCGCACGGATCACCGAATGCAGCGTGGGTTCCTGCGTGGCCTTGGGAGTATTGAATTCACGGATATCGGCGCCGCCCGAGAACGCCTTGCCAGCACCGGTAATGACGACGGCCTTGACGGCAGCATCGTCCAGCGCACGGGTCAAGCCTTCGACGATGCCCAGGCGGGTACTGTGACCGAGCCCGTTGACGGGGGGATTGTCGAGCGTGATGACGGCTACGCCGTCCTGAACCTGATACTGCGCTGTCATACGGTTCCTTTGGTGATTGCGAGCCCTGGTTGTTTTAGCGGCTCATGGGTTGTCTCGGGATTCGAATTCTCGAATTTTGGTACTGCCAGGACTGCGGGTGGATTTGTCGACCGATTCATCGACCAAGCCGATTCATGCCCCGCAATCCCTTGCGCCACAAGCCATGTGGCCTGAAAGCGGAACAAGCATACACAAAATAGCACGGTCGTTCAATTTCATTTTTCAGCCATGGCGGTCGCGTCATGCGCGGCCTTCATGCGAGCTTTTTCCCCCGTTCATGTTGAGCCTGTGCGGGGTTGGATTCCCTAAGTAGGAACCCGTAAACCCACCCGCCGGAAACGTCCGCTTATGCCGCCTGCATCACTTGTCTTAACAATCTGCGATGACACACGTATTTATTTGACGCCGGCCTCCAATCCACTAAAAAAGACACGGTAGACTCGCGCCTTTCGTTTTTCGGGAGGATGCCGGCTCCTTCGGCCCACAAGGCTTATCCATGCAGGCGACCGTCCCAACGATCTCAGCCACCCTGATGTCTACCCAACCGCATCCTCATCAGCACCCCCATCAACACGCCCATCAGCATCCGGTGGTCGAGCACGACGACCTGCACCGCAAGCTCAAGGCGCGCCATCTCACCATGATTGCCCTGGGCGGTGCCATTGGCACCGGCCTGTTCGTCGCCTCGGGCGCATCGATCGCCCAGTCGGGTCCCGGTGGTGCACTGCTGGCCTACTGCCTGATCGGCCTGATGGTCTATTGCCTGATGACCAGCCTCGGCGAGCTGGCCGTGCATATGCCCGTGGCCGGGTCGTTCGTCACCTATAGCGCGCTCTACGTCGAAGAAGGCTTTGGCTTTGCGCTGGGCTGGAACTACTGGTTCAGCCTGGCCGTGACGATCGCCGTGGAACTGACCGCCGCGCAACTGGTGATGCAGTACTGGTTCCCCGGCGTGCCTGGCATGTACTGGAGCGCGGCATTCCTGACCCTGATGTTCGCGCTCAACGCCTTCTCGGTGCGCGGCTTCGGCGAAGCCGAATACTGGTTTGCATTGATCAAGGTCATTACGGTCATCGTGTTCCTCGGCGTCGGCGTGCTGATGATCTTTGGCATCCTCAAGGGTGGCCCGCAATCGGGCTGGCACAACTTCACGATTGGCGAAGCCCCGTTCGTTGGCGGCCTGCCCGGCATGTTCGCGGTGGCGATGATTGCAGGCTTCTCGTTCCAGGGCACCGAGACCGTCGGTGTGGCCGCGGGCGAAGCGACCGAACCTGCTCGCACGATCCCGCGCGCGATTCGCCAGACCTTCTGGCGCATCCTGCTGTTCTACGTCGTGGCCATCCTGATCATCGGCGTGCTGATCCCCTATACCGATCCGAGCCTGCTGCGCAATGACGTGACCGACGTTGGCGTGAGTCCGTTCGCGCTGGTGTTCCGCCACGCCGGCCTGGCGTTCGCCGCGGGCCTTATGAACGCCGTGGTGCTGACCGCGCTGCTGTCGGCCGGCACGTCGAGCATGTATGTATCGACGCGTATCCTCTACGGCCTGGCCGTGAGCGGACGCGCGCCAAGGGCGCTCGGCAAGCTGACGCGCAACGGCGTACCGTTCAACGCGCTGCTCGTCACCACGGCAATCGGCGCCCTCTGCTTCTTCAGTTCGCTATTCGGCGACAAGGCGGTCTACCTCTGGCTGCTGAACACCTCGGCCATGACGGGCTTCTTTGCCTGGTTCGGCATCGCCATCAGCCACTACCGCTTCCGCAAGGGGCTGATCGCGCAGGGCTACAAGGTCACCGACCTGGCTTACCGCTCGCCGCTCTACCCGTTCGGCCCGATCTTCGCCGGCGTGCTTTGCCTGGTGATCGTGGCCGGGCAGAACTACCAGGCCTTTACCGACATTCCGGGCCGCTGGCATGAAATCGTGGCCACCTATATCGGTGTGCCGGTATTCCTGGCACTGTGGCTTGGCTACCGGATCGTGCGCAAGACACGGATCATTGCCTATGAGGATATGCCATTTGATCTGGTAAAGAAGGGGTGACTGCCCCGCTGCCCCCGCTGCTGGCAGTCTCCGCATCCGCATTAGCCCAACTTTCCCGTGATGCCGCCATAGGTTAGCCAGACGGCCACTATGGCTGCGCAGATTCCAATCCCGAACACTATGCGCTCCATGACCCTCTCAACCAGGTCAAGGTTGTTGACGAAGGCGACAGCAAGTTTCTTCATGTTGATCCCTGTTGATTCCTGTGAGTGATGGGAATTTCCAGCAAACGATTCAGGTTGCCGCGATCGGGCGCACCAGCCAAACGTACCCAACGAAATGGAGACCGCCACTTGCTAGCGACACAACGGTCGATACAAGTGGAATACGGGTCGTGGGCCCACGTCGTGATTGCCTCTGCGCGGTGTACCAATACGCATTCGTGGTGGCAATCGTGACGAGTACGGACGCAGCCACGATCAATATGACGTGCAAGGCCAACATCACCCACATGCCTTGCAGGTATGCTCCCGGCACGTCAAGCGCCGATGCCAGCATGTAGCAGCCGCCTGCGCTCATCGGAATGACCGCCCATAGCAATTGTCCATCCTTGACCGCTAGTCGGAAAATGCTCTCGCGACAGGAACAAACGGGATGCGAGAGTAGCACCAATGGCAGCAGCGCGAACGGCGCGAACAAAGGTATCGCGACGTTGAAGACAAACCAGCCGAAAAGTTCGATGACATCGTGCATGGCGCGTTGACATGGGTTGCATCGATATACCGCGCTCAGCACAACGCTGAGGCACTTCGACAATGCAACCGATGCTAGGCCCGGTGGCGGCAGGCGCCAAGTGTCAATGTGTTAAATCTGCAGGACGCGGCAGGAGTCGTCGCGCAATGGCAACCGACTCCTGCGAAAGTGTGAAAGTTTCCGGCGCAAGGGCCGGAAATCGAGCGCGAGCGCGAGCGCGTGACTGGCGGTCAGACCTCCAGCCACTCCTTGCGGATCTGCACATTGGCCTTGAGATCCGTCGGCGATCCCTCGAACACGATATGCCCATGCCCCATCACGTAGACCCGCTGCGAGATATCGAGCGCGATGGCCAGCTTCTGCTCGATCAGCAGCACGGACACGCCGCGCTCCTTGAGCGTCTTCAGGAAATCTCCGACCAGCGTCACGATCATCGGCGCCAGTCCCTCGGTGGGTTCGTCGATCAGGATCAGGTCGGGGTCGCCCATCAGCGTGCGGCATAGCGTCAGCATCTGCTGCTCGCCACCCGACAGCACGCCCGCGGATGTATTCTCGCGTTCCTTGAGGCGCGGGAACATGCGATACATGTCCTCCACGCTCCAGCGCGGCTTCTGCTGGCGCGGGTTGCGCTTTTCGCCGAGCAACAGGTTCTGGCGTACGGTCAGCGTCGGGAAGATGTCGCGGTTCTCGGGGACGTAGCCGATCCCGGCATGGGCAATCTCGAACGTGCGGCGTCCCAGGATTTCCTCTCCGCGGAACTTCACCGAACCTTCGGCCTTGACCATGCCCAGGATGGCCTTGGCCATGGTCGAGCGTCCCACGCCATTGCGGCCCAGCAGCGCCACGATCTCGCCCTCGTCGATATGGGCATCCACGCCATGCAGGATATGGCTCTTGCCATAGTAGGCATGCAGGCCGGCGACTTCCAGCATGGGCTTGCTCATCCGTGCGCTCCTTCCAGCTCGGGCTCGTCGAGCGTGGTGCCCAGGTAGGCCTCCTTGACGCGGCGGTTGTTGCGAATCGCCTCGGGGGTGTCGGTGGCGATCACCTCACCATAGACCAGCACCGAGATACGGTCGGCCAGGCCAAATACCACGCTCATGTCGTGCTCCACCATCACCAGCGTCTTGCCCACCGTGACCTTGCGGATCAGCTCTACCGCATGGTCCGATTCCGAGCGGCTCATGCCGGCGGTAGGCTCGTCCAGCAGGATCACCTCGGCACCTCCGGCAATCGTGATGCCGATTTCCAGCGCGCGCTGCTCGGCATAGGTCAACAGGCCCGCCTGCGTATTGCGCCGATGCTGCATGCCGATCAGTTCCAGCACTTCGTCGGCGCGCTCCTTTGCATCGCGCAACCCTGCCAGCCGGTGCCAGAACGAGTACTTGTACCCCAGCGACCAGAGCACGGCACAACGCAGGTTCTCGAACACCGATAGCCGATGAAAGATATTGGTGATCTGGAAGCTGCGCGACAGACCCAGCCGGTTGATCTCGAAGGGCTGCAAGCCTGCAATGCTTTGCCCATTGAGCTTCACCGTGCCCGATGTCGGTGAAAAGCGGCCCGAGATCAGGTTGAAAGTGGTCGACTTGCCCGCGCCATTGGGGCCGATCAGCGCGTGACGCTCGCCCTTGCCAATCGAAAGCGTCACACCGCGAATGATCTCGGTCTGCCCGAACCGTTTGCGGACATCCGAAAGTTCCAGTGCGGCCGTCATGCCAGTCCTCCCGCTTCCGCCTGGATCGCGTCCAGTTCCGCACGGACCTTGCCGCCAGCCCAGCGCCACGCGGCATAGCCCAGCGCCCACAAGACTGCCGCCACGACCCACGGCGGCAGCGTGCCGGCGTCGAAGCCGATGCCCAGCAGCGTCATGCCGGTGCCATTGGCGCTATCGACCTGTACCTTGTAGACCATCTCGACCGTCAGGATCATCGCGGCCAGCAGTACCAGGCCCGCCATGCCGGCCTGTGCGTACGACGGCAGCATGCGCCCCAGCTTCTTCTTTGCTACCAGCGGCAGTTGCATCAGCAACAGGCTGGCAATACCGCCCGGCACGAACATCACCATCATCACGAAGAACAGTCCCAGGTAGAGCAGCCACGCCTTGGTGAGATCGGACAGTGCCACTGCGAACAGCGTAAAGACGATCGCACCGATCACGGGCCCGAAGAACACGCCCGCGCCACCGATGAACGCCGCCAGCAGTACGCCGCCCGAACGCACCGCGCTGACGTTTTCCGCCGAGACGATCTCGAAGTTGATGGCCGACAGCGCGCCCGCGATACCGGCAAAGAACGCCGAGAGGATCAGCACCAGATAGCGCACGCGCTGCGTGTTGTAGCCGATGAATTCCACGCGTTCGGGGTTGTCGCGCACGGCGTTGGCAATGCGGCCCAGCGGCGTCTGCGTCCACGCATACATGGCCACCATCGACAGGAAGCACCAGATCGCGATCAGGTAGTAGACCTGCCGGCCGGGACCGAACGTGATGCCAAGGAACGGGTCACCCACCACGCGGTTGGTCGAGATGCCACCCTCGCCGCCGAAGAAATCAGGGAACATCAGCGAGCTTGCGAAGACCATCTCGCCGATGCCCATCGTGATCATCGCGAACGTGGTTCCCGACTTCTTCGTGGTCACATAGCCGAACAGCACGCCAAAGAACGCCCCCGCCAGCCCGCCCACCAGCGGCAGCATCGACACCGGCAGCCACACCTTGCCCGCCCCGACCATGTTCAGCACGTGCACGGCGATAAAGGCGCCCAGGCCCGCATATACGGCATGCCCGAACGACAACATGCCGGTCTGGCCCAGCAGCATGTTGTAGGACAGCGCGAAAATGATCATGATGCCCATCTGCGACATCAGCGTGACCGCAAAGCCGCCGGTAAAGATCATCGGCATCACCAGCATCAGCAATGCCGTGGTGCTCCAGATGATCCACCGCGCCAGGTTCAGCGGGCTGTAGCGCAGCGTTCGGCCCGTCACGACCGGTCCCGAGCTTTGTTGCATCGTCGTCGACTCCATCGCTCAGCTCTCCCGGGTGCCCATGAGCCCGCGCGGGCGGAAAATCAGCATCACCACCAGCAGCAGGTACGGCAGCACCGGCGCCACCTGCGCCACGGTGAGCTTCCATACCGAACTGAACGGCGTGGCATCGCTGACCATCAGGCCGAAACTGTTGAACAGGCCAGCCAACGATGCGTCGATGGTGACCGCAAAGGTCTGCAGCACGCCAATCAGGATCGAGGCCACGAACGCGCCGACCAGCGACCCCATGCCGCCAACCACCGCCACCACGAAGACAATCGACCCGACCGCCGCCGCCATCGATGGCTCGGTAATAAACGCATTGCCGCCAATCACGCCGGCCAGCCCGGCCAGCGCGGCACCACCGCCGAACACCAGCATGAATACGCGCGGCACGTTGTGGCCCAGCGCCTCGACCATTTCCGGGTGGGTCAGCGCAGCCTGAATGACGAGGCCGATGCGCGTGCGCGTCAGCACCAGGTAGATCGCCACCAGCATGCCCAGCGACACCAGCATCATGAATGCGCGATATTTCGGGAACGATGAGGTGAACACGGTGAACAACGGCCCGTCGAGTTCCGCCGGAATCCGGTACGGCACCGCCGCCAGGCCCCACACGAGCTTGACGCCCTCCTCGATCAGATAGGCGAGCCCAAACGTGAATAGCAGTTCGGCTACGTGGCCATACTTGTGGACGGTACGCAGGCCAAAGCGCTCCACCAGCGCTCCCGCGCCAGCCACCAGCAATGGCGCCAGGATCAGCGCAGGCCAGAAGCCGAATTTGGAAGCAAGGGTGTAGGCAAAGTACGCGCCGAGCATGTAGAAGCTGGCGTGCGCGAAATTGAGCACGCCCATCATGCTGAAGATCAGCGTGAGCCCCGATGACAGCATGAACAGCAGCAGTCCGTAACTGATGCCGTTCAGTAGCGAGATGACAAAGAATTCCACGGCAAGTCCTCAGGGCCTGTTCCCGGAGCCGGGGCCTGGCCCGGCAAAAGCCATATTGTCCGGGGTTCCCGCGCTGGCGGGAACCCTTTCCTGCCTACCCGATCATGCCCAGTGCAGCCATGCTCAGTTAGGCCGCTTCATCTGGCACGACGTGGGCTGCGCGGCCACGAACTGGTCCAGCACCGCATTGGACTTCCAGCCATAGCCGGTGTTTTCCTGGTCGAACTTGATGTCCTTGCCGTTGACCTTGGTCCAGGTGGCCACCACCAGCGGTTGCTGGGCCTGGTGGTCGGTGTTGCGCATCTCGACGGTGCCGTTCATGCTCTCCACCTTGATGCCTTCCAGTGCCTTGGCTACCTTGACCGGGTCCGTCGAACCCGAGTCCTTGATGGCCTTGGCCAGCATGGCGATACCGGTATACGAAGCCATTACGTAGAAATCGTCGTTGTACTTCTTCTTGTAGCCTTCGACGATGTCCCCACCCTTGAAGCCCGGATTGTTCGGGTTGTAGTAACCCACGTACTTGACGTGCTCGGCACCGGCCGCGCCCATGGCCGTCGGCACCCCGGTGGTGGCAGCGTAGTAGGTGTAATAGTTGACCGGCAGGCTGGCATCCTTGCCCGCCTTGATCAGTAGCGCCAGGTCACTGCCCCAGTTGCCGCTGATCACCGTATCGGCGCCCGACGCCTTGATCTTGGCCGCATAAGGGGCGAAGTCCTTGACCTGCGCCAGCGGATGCAGGTCCTCGCCCACGATCTGGATATCGGGCCGCTTGCGCTTCAGGTAGTCCTTGGCCGCGCGAGCCACCTGGTGGCCGAACGAGTAATTCTGGTTGATCAGGTAGACCTTCTTGACGTTGGGATCCTTGGCCAGGTAGGTGGTCAGGGCCTCCATCTTCATGTCCGAGTTCGCGTCGAGCCGGAAATGCCAGTAGTTGCACTTGCTGTTGGTCATGTCCGGGTCCACCGCCGCATAGTTCAGGTAGACGATCTCCTTGCCCGGATTGCGCTCGTTGTGCTTGGCCACCGCATCTTCCAGCGCCAGGCCGACCGACGAGCCATTGCCCTGCACGATGTAGCGGATATTCTGGTCCACCGCCTGCTTGAGGATGGTCAGGCTTTCCTGCGGGCTGAGCTTGTTGTCGAAACCCACCACCTCGAACTTGTGCGCGCCGGCCCAATTCTTCTGGTTGGCCACATCGGCCACGTATTGCCAGCTCTTGAGCTGGTTCTGCCCCACCGGGGCCATCAGCCCCGACAGCGGATCGATGAAGGCGATCTTCACCGTGTCGGCTGCCGCCACTCCCGAAGCCAATGCGGAACCCAGTGCAACAACTGCAGCCATACCGGTTACCAGCGGACGCAACTTGGTCATGCCTGTCTCCTTCAGTTATTGTGATTTTGGCGAATGGCGGCCGCGCGTGCCTCCTCGCGCGTGCGGCCGCATCTGCGATGCACTGCCCGTTGGTAGTGCATCGCAAAAGCCTGCTGCCCTGTCAGGGATGGGGTGCCGGGCGCATGGCCTTAGCCGGCTGGCAGCTTGTAGTCCTTGAACTGCTCGCGCAGCTTGAGTTTCTGCATCTTGCCGGTGGCCGTCAGCGGAATCTCGGTCACGAATGCCACGTCGTCGGGGATCCACCATTTGGCGACCTTGCCCTCGAAGAAGCCAAGCAGTTCCTCGCGCGTGACCTCCATGCCAGGGCGGCGGACCACCACCAGCAGCGGGCGTTCGTCCCACTTGGGGTGATAGGCCGAGATACACGCGGCCATATGCACCGCGGGGTGCGCGGCGGCCACGTTCTCGATATCGATCGACGAGATCCATTCACCGCCGGACTTGATCACGTCCTTGCTGCGGTCCGTGATCTGCATGTAGCCTTCCTCGTCGATCGTGGCCACATCACCGGTCGGGAACCAACCATCCACCAGCGGGTTGCTGTCATTGCGGAAGTAGCGGTCGATCACCCACGGCCCGCGTACCAGCAGATCGCCAAAGGCCTTGCCATCCCATGGCAGTTCCTGGCCCTCGCCGTCAACAATTTTCATGTCCACGCCGTAGATCACGCGGCCCTGCTTCTCCAGGATCTTGTGGCGGGCATCCTCGGGCAGGTCCAGATGGCGCGCGAGCAGCTTGCACGACGTGCCCAGCGGCGACATCTCGGTCATGCCCCAGGCATGGATGACTTCCACGTCGAGCGCTTCCAGCGCGCGGATCATTGCCGGCGGCGCAGCCGAGCCGCCAATTACGGTGCGGTGGAACGTGGAGAACTTGAGCTTGTTCGATTGCACATGCTGCAACAGGCCCAGCCACACGGTCGGCACGCCCGCCGAAAAGGTGACGCCTTCCTGCTCGAACAGTTCGTAGACCGACGCGCCGTCGAGCTTCGCACCCGGGAACACCAGCTTTGCGCCGACCAGCGGTACCGAATATGGCAAACCCCAGGCGTTGACGTGGAACATCGGCACCACGGGCAGGATCACGTCCTTCGCCGAGCATCCCAGTGCATCGGGCAGCGCCGACGCATACGAATGCAGCACGGTGGAGCGATGCGAGTACAGTGCGCCCTTCGGATTGCCAGTAGTGCCCGACGTATAGCAGAGGCTCGACGCCAGGTTCTCGTCGAATTCCGGCCATTCGTAGTTACCGTCCTGCGCGTCGATCAGGTCCTCGTAGCAAAGCAGCTCGACCTTCGATTGCGCCGGCATATGCGCGCGGTCGCTCATCATCACCCAGCCCTTCACATTCGGGCAGTGCGGCGCCACGCCTTCCACCAGCGGCAGGAAGGTGGCATCGAAGAAGATGTACTGGTCTTCGGCGTGATTGACGATATAGGCAATCTGCTCCGGAAACAGGCGCGGATTGATGGTGTGACAGACCGCGCCCATGCCGGACACGCCGTAATAGATCTCGAGATGGCGATAACCGTTCCAGGCCAGCGTCCCCACCCGCTCTCCCTGCGCCACGCCCAACGCGCCCAATGCCTGCGCCAGTTTGCGGGCACGCAGTTCACAGTCACGGTAGGTATAGCGATGCAGGTCGCCTTCGGTTCGTCGCGAGACGATTTCGGTGCTGCTGTAGTAGCGCGCAGCGTGCTTGATGATCGACGAAATGAGCAACGGTGCGCCCATCATTTGACCCATCAATGCCATGAAACGGTCTCCAGTATGGTTGTTTCCGCAGAAAAAAACGAACAACCGTTCTTATTTTTGGCCGACTGACCCCACACAGCAAAGCATCGACAAAAAATGAAGAAACCTGTTGTTGAAGTTGTGGACTAGATGCGTGCCGGGCTCTCTCTCAAATACCC
This sequence comes from Cupriavidus sp., assembly GCF_057315035.1. NCBI lineage: Bacteria > Pseudomonadati > Pseudomonadota > Betaproteobacteria > Burkholderiales > Burkholderiaceae > Cupriavidus > Cupriavidus sp. The sequence goes on from NZ_DBHKYV010000024.1 coordinate 78,773, forward strand.
ACACGCGAACCCGGTCATGCACGGGATTGATGTCCACCATTTGCGTCGCTTTTTGTCTGGTCTGCGCGCAGCGGACAACCCTTGGCCGACAGGGGAAAACCGGTGCAAGTACAATACTGCGAGCCCTGATGTGTCTCAATATGTCGTTTTCCCCTAGCACCATGCACGGCCTGTATGCCCACTGAATCCAACGACGCGCTGCCGCGCAGCGCCTTTGCCGTACCGTTCGACACGGCGCCCGGCATTGCCGCGCTCGGCGAGCGCTTCTTCACGCGGCTGGCGCCCACGCCATTGCCGTCCCCCTATCTGGTCAGCGTGGCGCCGGCCGCGGCAGCACTGCTGGGCTGGGATGACGCGGGGCTACGCGATGCCTCACGGGATCCCGCCTTCCTCGACACGTTCATTGGCAACACCGTGCCGGACTGGGCTGACCCGCTTGCCACGGTTTACTCGGGCCACCAGTTCGGCGTATGGGCCGGTCAACTCGGCGACGGCCGCGCCATTCGCCTGGCGGAAGCGCAAATGCCCGACGGCCCGTGGGAGATCCAGCTCAAGGGCGCCGGCCTGACGCCGTATTCGCGCATGGCCGACGGGCGCGCGGTACTGCGGTCGTCGATCCGCGAATACCTGTGCTCGGAAGCCATGTATGCGCTCGGCGTACCGACCACGCGCGCCATGTCGATCGTTGGCTCCGACGCGCCGGTACGCCGTGAAACCATCGAGACCTCGGCCGTGGTGACGCGCCTGGCACCGAGCTTTGTCCGCTTCGGCCATTTCGAGCATTTTGCCGCGCGCGAGGACCATGCCTCGCTGCGGCAACTCGCCGATTTCGTGATCGACCGCTTCTATCCTGCGTGTCGTGACGCGTCCAGTCCGTACCAGGCATTGCTGCGCGAGGTGTCGTTGCTGACGGCCGACATGGTCGCACACTGGCAGGCCGTGGGGTTTTGCCATGGCGTGATGAATACCGACAACATGTCGATCCTGGGCCTGACCATCGACTACGGCCCGTTCGGTTTCCTCGACGCATTCGACGCCAACCACATCTGCAACCACTCCGACCAGCAAGGCCGCTACGCCTACAGCCAGCAGCCGCAGATTGCCTTCTGGAACCTGCATTGCCTGGCCCAGGCACTGCTGCCGTTGTGGCGCGAGACCACGGCCGACGACACCGAAGCGGCGAAGGAAGTGGCAAAGGAAACTGCCGTCGAGGCCGCACGCGAGGCACTCGACCCGTTCCGTGACCGCTATGCGGCGGCGTTCTTCCGCCACTACCGCGCCAAGCTAGGCCTGCGCAGTGAACACGAGCAGGACGAGGCGCTGATGACCAGCCTGTTCCGTGTGCTGCATGCCAATCGCGTGGATTACACGCTGTTCTGGCGCAACCTGGCTCAGGTTGGTTCGCAAGACGGCTCCCAAGATGCACCGGTACGCGACCTGTTCCTCGACCGCGCCGCGTGGGATGCCTGGGCTGCGGAGTACCGGGCCCGGCTGCAGTCCGAGCAATCCGACGATGGCGCACGCCGGGTTGCAATGCTTCAGGTCAACCCCAAATACGTGCTACGCAACCATCTGGCCGAAACAGCGATCCGGGCCGCGCGCGACAAGGATTTCTCTGAAGTGGACCGTCTTCTGTCCGTATTGTCGAAGCCGTTCGACGAGCAACCGGAGGCGCAACACTACGCCGCACTGCCGCCCGATTGGGCCGCGGGCCTGGAAGTCAGCTGTTCGTCCTGACCGGGACTGGATTCTTGCCAAGGAAAAGGAAACAAGATGACCACGACCAAGACCGACGCCGAATGGCGTGAGCAGCTGTCCGATATCGAATACCGCGTCACGCGCGAGGCGGCCACCGAGCGTCCGTTCACGGGGCGCTACTGGGACCACTGGGACCAGGGCATCTACCATTGCGTCGGCTGTGGCACACCGCTGTTCGAGTCGGCCACCAAATTCGATGCCGGCTGCGGCTGGCCGAGCTATTTCCGGCCCATCAACGGCGAAGTGATTGCCGAACATGTCGACCAGAGCCATGGCATGACACGCGTGGAAGTCCGCTGCAAGGAATGCGGCAGCCATCTGGGTCACGTCTTCGAGGATGGACCCGCGCCAACCGGTTTGCGCTATTGCATCAACTCGGCTGCGTTAGAATTCGACGAGCGCGATCCGGCTGAGCGCGGGTGACGCCACCCGCACCCCGGAGGCCATGTCCGATCCGCATTGGCGGATCGCCAGCGAACCAGGTACCAGCCTGGTTCGCCAATCTGACTTCGTCCGCATGAAATTTCTGTTCGACCTGTTCCCGGTCATCCTGTTTTTCGTCGCCTTCAAGCTGTTCGGCATCTATCCGGCCACGGCAGTGGCCATCGGGGCCACCGTGCTCCAGATTGCCTGGGTGCGCTTCCGCCATGGCAAGGTGGAGCCGATGCAATGGGTCAGCCTGCTGATCATCGGCGTGTTTGGCGGCGCGACGATCGTGCTGCACAACGAAACCTTCATCAAGTGGAAGCCCACGGTGCTCTACTGGCTCTTCGCGGTCACGCTGATCGGCTCGGTCATCGGCTGGCGCAAGAACCTGATCCGCGCCATGATGGAGAAGCAGGTAACGCTGCCCGACCCGATGTGGGGCAAGCTCAACGCCGCCTGGGCCGCGTTCTTTGCCGTGATGGGGGTATTGAACCTGTATGTGGCCTATCAGTTCTCCACCGATGCATGGGTCAATTTCAAGCTGTTCGGCAGCATGGGCCTGATGATCGTGTTCATTGTGGTGCAGAGCATCTGGCTATCGCGCCATATCCAGGAAACGCCGTCGCAGGAAGGCCGGTCCGAGTAAGCCGGCCGGCACCCGCGCATCTCCCGACGTTTCCGACGCAAACCGCAAACCGACCTACAAGGAATCCGGATGGCAGCAGATCCCGCCACCATCGAGGCATTGCTGCGCGCAGCGTTGTCCCCGACCCGCCTGAACGTGCATGACGACAGCGCGGCCCACGCCGGCCACGCCGGCGCAGCCTCCGGAGGGGGGCACTATAACGTCCTGATCGTCAGCGACAGGTTCGCCGGCCATTCGCGCGTGACCCGCCATCGTATGGTGTATGATGCGCTGCGCGATCTGTTCCCCTCGCAAATCCATGCGCTGGCCGTCAGCGCATACACCGACCAAGAATATCAATCCCGCGAAGCATCACGCGACGCTACCCGCAACTCTCAGACCTGACTCCATGAAGACCACCGTCCTCTCGTTCAGCCTGGCGGCTGTGCTTGCTGCCGGCAGCCTGCCCGCATTCGCCCAGAACGCCGCCGTTGTGAATGGCAAGCCCATCCCGTCGGCCAAGGTGGACAAGCTGATCGCCGGCACCGGCCAACCCGCCTCTACCGAGTTGCGTGACCGTGCCCGCACGATGCTGATCGACCGTGAACTGCTGCTGCAGGAAGCCAACAAGCGCGGCATCATCCAGCGTGACGACATTCAGGAGCAACTGGAGCAGGCCCGGCTGAACGTGCTGGCCGGCGCGGTGTTCGAAGACTACGTCCGCACGCATGGCGCCAGCGACGACGAACTGCGCAAGCAATACGACAAGATCAAGGGCCAGTTCGGCAATGGCAAGGAATACCATGCCCGCCACATCCTCGTGGAAAAGGAAGCCGACGCCAAGGCACTGATCGCCAAGATCAAGGCCGGCGCCAAGTTCGAGGACGTGGCCAAGGCCTCGTCGAAGGACACCGGCTCGGCAGCCAACGGTGGCGACCTGGACTGGGCCAACAGCAGCAGCTACGTGCCTGAATTCTCGGCCGCCATGACCGGCCTCAAGAAGGGGCAAATGACCGATACGCCGGTCAAGTCCCAGTTTGGCTGGCACATCATCGAGCTCGTGGACACCCGCGACGCCAAGATCCCGACGTTCGAGGAAGTGAAGCCGCAGCTGCAGCAAATGCTGATGGGTGACCAGGCATGGCAGCGCGAGCAGTTCCAGGCGATGATGAAGTCGCTCAAGGACAAGGCAAAGATCCAGTAATCTGCCCCGCGTTTGTTGCCCTGACGCAAAGAAAACCGGCGCCCATGCGCCGGTTTTTCGTTTCTGTGCGCAGCTAAGCGCGCTCTGCCACACTCTGGCGCACTCTACCGGTTCCCTCTGCCTGCCTCTCTCAGTAATATCTAACCCATTCGCCTCGACGGCGGCTTCGTCGCCATCATGGCGACATCATGGGTCCGATCCACGGGAGAGCCAACAGCATGGGCGTAACGAGCGGATACTGGCAAATGTGGCACCTTTACTCGAGCGGCGTTGTTTACTGCGCGCTTGGCATGCCGCATGTCGAGTGCACCGGCATGCGCTGGCGCGAGCTTCACCCTCATCTGCCCGTACGCGATCGCTATGCGCAATCGAAAATCCTGCAGGCCACCGTGGCCTTCATGGAGGTGCGCGGCGAGATTCCCGTGCCACCGGGTGCGGACCGCATGCGGCTGCTCTATTCGCGGTACCTGCCGTGGAGCGCCCAACATCGGACACGGCCGCTGCAGGCCGGCCAGGCTGCCGAAAACCAGCCCGAAATTCGCGCTGCCGCCGTCGCCTGAGACGATTCTCATGACCTACCGCAAGGTCACTACATAAGGCACGAAAAGTTCACAATTTCAATCTTGGCAGGTGTGTTTCCGGCGCTTAGGCTCATTGCGTTGCTGGCATGACGGTTTGCCCTCATGCACTGCGTGACCTGAACATTGGCGAGGAACCCATGGCCAAGGCAATCGAACTGATTGGCTGGTTTGTATTCAACGTAGCAATACCGTTGCTGGCACCATTGGCACTTCTGCCGATGGCAAAGCTGCCCTACTTCTATCGCGACCGCAGCCACGGCATCGTCCGGCGCGCTGTCGAAAACGGCCAATTGCTCTGGTCCGCCATTCCCCTCAATACGGGTGCTTGCTACCTCCTGGCATCGTGGGTGGAACAAGGCATTGGCAACCGGCAATGGATATGGATGTTCCTGACCTTGCATGGCGCATTCGTCGTGGCCGCGTCAGTGATGGTGCTTCTCGGCACCATTGACGCATATCCCAATCGTCGCAAGAAAGGCCAACCCAACTGGATACTGGGTTGGTCCATTGGGCTGAGCTGCGCAAGTGCCACCTGCTATTGCCTGGCCCATTTCTACATTGCATTCCAGGCTACGACTGCCTGACTGATGTCCCTCCCCTTACAACCAACCGGAGAAAATCATGAAGAATTTCCTGATCAGGTTTGTCGAAGACTACGACTTTCAGGCCAAGGTAATGAACTACACGCTTGGAACGTTCCTGCCCCTGGCCGTGATCATCTATGCCTATGGCATTTATCAGTTGCAGGTCACGTCCTAACGGAGCCAACAAAAAAACGCCTGCAAATTGCAGGCGTTTTTTCGTTTGATGCCAGGGGCTTGGAAATGCTTAACCAACCCACTTGCGCGCATTGCGGAACATGCGCATCCATGGGCTGCCACCGTCAGCGATATCCTTCCACGCGTCAGGCGCCCAGCTCATGGTAGCCGTGCGGAATACGCGCTCCGGGTGCGGCATCAGCGCAGTAAAGCGGCCGTCGACCGTCGTTACCGAAGTGATTCCGTCCGGCGAACCATTCGGGTTCAGCGGATAGGCCTGCGTCACCGCGCCGCGGTTGTCGACGAAACGCAGCGCCACGTCGACCTTGCCAATATCGCCCTGCTGCGAGAAGTCCGCAAACCCTTCGCCGTGTGCCACGGCGATCGGAATACGGCTGCCTTCCATGCCGGCGAAGAAGATCGACGGAGACTGCTGCACTTCCACAGTCACGAAGCGCGCTTCGTACTGCTCCGACTGGTTACGCGTGAACTTCGGCCATGTGCCCGCGCCCGGGATGATCGGGGCGAGGTTGCTCATCATCTGGCAACCATTGCAGACGCCCAGCGCAAACGTGTCCTGACGGTTGAAGAACGCAGCGAACTGCTCGGCCATCTGGCCGTTGAACAGGATCGTCTTGGCCCAGCCTTCACCAGCGCCGAGCACGTCGCCATAGCTGAAGCCGCCGCAGGCGACAAAACCCTTGAAATCAGCCAGGCTGGCGCGGCCAGCAATCAGGTCGCTCATGTGCACGTCGACCGTATCGAAACCGGCCAGGTCCATGCTGTAGGCCATTTCGATCTGCGAGTTGACACCCTGCTCACGCAGGATCGCCACGCGCGGACGGTTGCCGGTAGCGATAAACGGTGCCGCGATATCCTGTGCGGGATCGAACGTCAGTACCGGGCTGATGCCTGGGTCTTCGGTATCGGCCACGCGTTCGAACTCGCTGTCGGCACAGGCCGGGTTGTCACGCAGGCGTGCAATGCGCCAGCTGACTTCGGTCCAGGTGCGCTGCAATTCCGTACGCGACGCACCAAAGACACGCTTCGCATCGCGATAGATCTCGATCTGATCGTTCGCGCTCGGCTTGCCGATCACGTGGCTGCATGCGGACAGGCCTGCTTCACGAAGCACGGCAAATACGGCATCGCGTTCTTCGGCACGTACCTGGATCACGGCGCCGAGTTCTTCCGAGAACAGCGCGCGCAGCGTCTGGTCATTGCGGCGCTCCGCAACCTGCTGCGCCCAGTTCTTGGCGTCGCCGTAGTCCTGTTCCTGCGTCGGATCGAGCGTCAGCATGTCGACGTTCAGCGCCACGCCGGTATGGCCAGCGAACGCCATTTCCGCCACGGCAGCCATGAAGCCACCATCGGAACGGTCGTGATAGGCCAGCAGCTTGCCCTCGCGGTTCAGGCGCTGGATCACGTTGAAGAAGTTCTTCAGATCGTCCGGATTGTCGACGTCCGGCGCACTGTCGCCCACCTGCTGCGTCACCTGCGCCAGGATGCTGCCACCCATGCGGTTCTTCGCACGACCCAGGTCGATCGCGATCAGCACGCTGTCGCCCAGATCGGTGCGCAGTTGCGGCGTCAGCGTCCGGTTGACGTCATCCACGGCCGCAAAAGCCGAGATGATCAGCGAAACCGGCGCCACCACTTCCTTGGCACCATCGGCATCCGACCACTTGGTGCGCATCGACAGCGAATCCTTGCCCACCGGGATGCTGATACCGAGTGCCGGGCACAGTTCCATGCCCACGGCATGCACGGTGTCATACAGCCTGGCGTCCTCGCCAGCCACGCCGCAAGCAGCCATCCAGTTGGCCGACAGCTTGACCTTGCCCAGGTCCTTGACCGGTGCGGCAGCCAGGTTGGTCAGCGCTTCACCGATGGCCATGCGGCCCGAAGCCGCGGCGTCGATCACGGCCAGCGGCGTGCGCTCGCCCATCGTCATCGCCTCGCCGGCACGTCCCTTGTAGTCGAGCGTGGTCACTGCCACGTCGGCCACCGGCACCTGCCACGGACCGACCATCTGGTCGCGGGCATTCATGCCGCCGACAGTACGGTCGCCAATCGTGATCAGGAACGACTTGCTCGCCACAGTGGGATGGCGCAGCACGTCGCGTACAGCCTGTTCCAGCGCAATACCGGTCACATCGACCGCCGGCAGCTCCTGCGCCACGCGCTGCACATCACGATGCATGCGCGGCGGCTTGCCCAGCAGCACCTCCATCGGCATGTCGACCGCATGGTGTTCCTTCAGCGCGGCGTCGACGCTGGCATCCACCAGTTGCAGTTGCTTTTCCTCGGTGGCAAGACCCACCACGGCAAACGGCGCGCGCTCGCGCTCGCACATGGCCTGGAAGCGCGGCAGGTCATTCGGGGCGATGGCCAGCACATAACGTTCTTGCGACTCGTTGCACCAGATTTCAGCGGGCGACAGGCCCGATTCTTCCAGGTGCACCTGGCGCAGTTCAAATCGGGCGCCGCGATTCGCGCCGTCGACCAGTTCCGGGAATGCGTTCGAGATACCACCCGCGCCCACGTCGTGGATCGACAGGATCGGGTTGTCCTCACCGAGCTCCCAGCAGGCATTGATCACTTCCTGCGCGCGACGCTCCATTTCGGGGTTGCCACGCTGTACCGAGTCAAAGTCGAGATCCGCGGTATTGGTGCCCGTGGCCATCGAACTGGCGGCACTGCCACCCATGCCGATGCGCATGCCCGGTCCGCCCAGCTGGATCAGCAGCGTGCCGGCCGGCAGCGGGTTCTTGTGGGTATGGTTCGCATCGATACTGCCGATGCCGCCGGCAATCATGATCGGCTTGTGATAGCCGCGCACGGTGCCGCCCACGTTCTGTTCGTAGACGCGGAAATAGCCGCCCAGGTTGGCGCGGCCGAATTCGTTATTGAACGCGGCGCCGCCAAGCGGCCCATCGATCATGATCTGCAGCGGCGACGCAATGCGGTCGGGCTTGCCGGTCACGCGCGGCTTGTCGTCGGGATTGCGATGCGCCATCGGCTGCGCCGCATCACGTGCATTTTCCCAGGCCTCCACCGCATCGGGCAGCATCAGGTTCGACACCGTGAAACCGGTCATGCCGGCCTTGGGCTTGGCGCCACGGCCGGTTGCGCCTTCATCGCGGATTTCACCACCGGCGCCGGTCGAAGCGCCTGCAAACGGCGAGATCGCGGTCGGGTGGTTGTGCGTTTCCACCTTCATCAGCGTGTGGGTCAGCGCTTCATGACGGCCATATGCATGGTCCGCGCCACGCGGGAACCAGCGCTCCGCCACATCGCCTTCCATCACCGCCGAGTTGTCCGAGTACGCAACGATCGAACCTTGCGGATTCAACTGGTGCGTATTGCGGATCATCGCAAACAGCGACTTGTCCTGCGCCACGCCGTCGATGGTCCACGTCGCGTTGAAAATCTTGTGGCGGCAGTGCTCGCTGTTGGCCTGCGCGAACATCATCAGTTCGACGTCGGTCGGATGCCGGCCCAGCTTGCCGTAGTTTTCAAGCAGGTAGTCGATCTCGTCATCGGACAGCGCCAGGCCCATCGCCGTATTGGCGTCGGCCAGCGCGCTGCGGCCCGCCGAGATATCGATAAACTGCAGCGGCTTGGCCGGCAGTTCCTGGAACAGTCCCGCCGCCTCGTCGCGCGTGGCGATCACGGTCTCGGTCATGCGGTCGAACAGGTGCGCGGCCACGGCAGCGCGCGTGCCGGCGTCCAGCGACTTGCGGCCGCGCAACAGGCCCTTCTTGCAGATCACGGTGATTTCGATACCGCGCTCGATGCGATGCACATGGGTCAGCCCGCAGTTGTGCGCGATGTCGGTGGCCTTGCTGGCCCACGGCGAGATCGTGCCAAAGCGCGGAATCACCACGAAACGGTCACCCTCGGCCTGGGCGGCAAACGGCGCGCCATAGGTCAGCAAGGCGCCGATGCGGGACTGGTCCTCGGCGGATAGCGGGGTATTCGAGTCGACAAAGTGCACGAATTGTCCGTGCACCGATTCAATATCGGCGTCGATCTGTTGGAGAGCGGCAAGCAGGCGTTGCTGGCGAAAGGCGGACAGCGCCAAAGCGCCGGGGAAGCACGAGAAATGCGCCATGATCGGTACGGTCAGGAGGCGTAGGAGAGTCGGGGCAGGCGGCCGCCGACACTGCTGAATGGAATGCCGGCTAGCGGGAAACCGCTATTGTACCTTGTTGGCGCCCTCTTTTTGCATTGCGCAATGAGGCTGTCACAGACAGATGCAGGAAAAACGGACGCCGCCGACACCCAGCGCCGCGTCCTGGGCGAGTCGATGGCGCGCTGGTGGCGCATCCAACGCCCATCCGGCGCCTGCCGGCAGGGGCTTCAAAGCGACGTCGCCGAGCGCGCCGCCTGCTCGTAAAGCCCGGTCAGGACGCGCAGCAGCCGCGCCAGTTCGCCGATCTCCTTATTCTCGTCACTGCCTTCGCTGAAATTGCTCGTCAGGCACTGTTCGCGGATCTCCCGGTATTTCGCACACGCCTCGGCCCCTTCCGCGGTCGTGCCATAGGTGGCTTCCTTGCCCACACGCTCGCCGGCAACCAGCCCCAGGCCCACGAGCTTCTTCAATGAATACGTGACCAGATGGGTGTCTTCGACGTTCAGCACGAAACAGATGTCGGCCAGCCGCTTGGCCCGGCCGCGGTGGTTCACGTGGTGCAGCACCAGCACATCGAGAAAGGTCAGGTCGCGCACGCCAGCCGCGCCCATGCAGCGCACTACCCAGCGGCTGTAGGCGTTGTAGGCGGTGTTCAGGCCAAATTCGAACTCGGACAGTTCCGGACTACGTACCGACACCAGGTGTGACGACGACACGATGTTGACGCCAGCAGCCCGGGCCAATGGCGCAGTACGCGCCGTGTCGGCCTCGGATACGGTGTCGGCGGTGCGGGCCGGTTCGGGCTTGCGTGCCATGAATGCGCTCTCCTTCCACAGAAATTCTTGAAGCCCGCGGGGGCTGCGGGCGGCATTTGCCCAACAGTTTATCGGCAATTTGCCATCAAACCATGCTGAATAGCCAGTAATGGCTGGTTCTGGACGGCCATCACGCCAGCATTCTGCGGTGGATCAAATCAAATGATAATGATTCTTGTTTATGATGCGCACCATCCAGCAAGGGACTAGCGGAGATCCAGCCTGATGACCAACCCGAACCCCAAGATCGAGTCCTTGGCCGATGCCGATCCGTCAAACTCACCATTGTCCGCGGTGCCATCGACACTGCGCATTCCACTGGCGGCGCGGGCGCTCGGCGACAGCATGTTTCCGCAGGTGGCGGTGGCGGACGCCCATGCGCCGCGCCTGCTGGCGGCGCTCGGTGACGATGGACAGCGCTGGGTCGCAGACCGGCACAGCACCTATGGCGTGCTGGCTCGCACCCGTCGCTTCCGCGCACTGGCCACCGAGTATCTTGCCGCTTGCCCCGACGGCCACATCGTCAACCTCGGTGCCGGCCTCAGTTACTACCTGCAGTGGCTCGACAACGGCCAGGTCCGCATGACTGACGCCGATCTTCCCGAAGTGCTCGACCTGCGCCGAACCCTGGTGCCTGACACGCACGCGCGCCATGCTACCCGTTCGCTGGACCTTGCCGATCCCGGCTGGTGGGATGCACTGGCACTTCCATCGACACGGCAAGGGCAGCCGGTATTCCTGTTCAGCGAAGGGGTCTTCATGTACCTGCGGCCCGCAACGGTACGCCAGGTCCTCACCACGTTCGGCGAGCGCGCACCTGCCGGATCGGTGCTGGCGTTCGATGCCATGTGCTGGCTTGCCGCTGGCCGTGCCCGGCAACATCCTTCGGTGCGCCACACCGATGCCGAGTTCCGGTGGGGACCGCGTACCCGGCACGAGCTGACCGAAGCGCACGCTCGTCTCCGTTCCGCTGGCACGTATCGTGTCATGGAAGGCTACGGCCTGCCCTACTCCGTGCTTGGGCCACTGTCACGGCTGATACTCGGCGTCCCGTTCTACGCGCTGTACACGCTGCGGGCCGCCGACTGAACACATAAACGTCATCGCACGCGATAGTCGCGCGGCGACATGCCGTAGCGCCGTCGGAAATGTCTTGCGAGGTGGCTTGCGTGGGAAAAACCGCTGCGCCACGCCACATCGCCAATCGACATCGCACCCTCGCGCAGCAATCGCGCGGCCTCGGCCAGCCGGCGCTCGAGCACGTAGTCATAGACCGTTGAACCGAACAGTGCCCGAAACCCGTTCTGCAGCGCTGCCTCGCCAAGGCCGACGGCATTCGCAACACCCGTCACGCTGATCGACTCCAGACAGTGTGTCTGGATATAGCTGCGTGCCGTGCATAACAGCCGTCGTTCCCGGCCCGTGAGCGCGCGGGATTCGCCGCCCTCTGCCGGCGCGGTGTCGGCTGCCGTCGGGTCATGCGAATGGCCATCCTGCAATGTCTCCGCCAGCGTCACCAGCGCGGCCAACGCCCGGCTTTCCGTTTTCAGGCGCGCCAGTGGATCTTCTGGCGCCCCGTGGGCAAGCAGATCCTCGGCCAGTTGCCGGAGCTCCACCGGCATCGGCATGCGCACGACCCATGCCGCCCGCCACGGATGGCCATGAAACACGCCTCCCGCCGGATGAGGATAACCGCCGCGCTCGAACAGGCTCAGCCAGTCCGCACAGTATTGCAGCAGCACGATGCGGCGCCGGATATGCGCGGGAAAGACATCGTCCCCACGCGCCTTTTCCCAGGCACAACTGAGATAGCACGAGCCGGGCTGGTACTCGCAGGGGTCGGTGGCTCCCTCGACCTGGTAGTGGCCCGCGCCCTCCACCATCAGTGCCAGCGAGACATGGCGGTCGAACCAGGTACAGCGGCGCTCCTCGTGCGTCAGAACGCCGTCCACCACAGCCACGTGCAGGCCGGCGTTCAGCACGCAGCGCGCGAAATCAGGCGGAAGGTCCGTATAGCGGCCGGAGTAGGAAACGGCCCGGAATGCAGTCGATGTCACGCTCACACCTTGGCAACGTAAATGATTCTCATCAGCAGGATCGTGCTGCATCTTGCCGGATCGTGCTCCCGCCGCGCAAGCCCGAAAAGTAACTTGCAAAGACTTTAAACAAACCATGAACAACAGGTCAGCATGAGACAAAAGAAGGGTCTGCATTTTTCGCATTTGGGGTTCCCGGGGGCCGCGCTGCTGTTCCAGCAAACGATTGCCGGTGGCGCGCTGGCGGCTTCGCCTGGTTCCGTGGAAACAAGCCAGTTGCCGGCAGTGGTGGTCAGTGCCGAAAAGCGCGGGGTACGGCTGGACCGTCTCGATGGCGCCGCAACCGTGGTCGCCGAGCACGATCTTGAAGCGCAGCAGGCACGGAACTCGAGCGAGCTCGATCGCGTATTGCCGGGCGTGTACATGTCGCAGGGGGGCAGCCTGCTCTATCCGGTCATTGCCGTGCGCGGCGTCACGACACAGGACTTCTATAGCCCGACACTGACGGTCTATGTCGACGGCATCCCGCAGTTGCCGGTATTCACCTACCAGGCGCTGGCCGACGTGGCGCAGGTCGAACTGCTCAAGGGTCCGCAAGGCACGCTGTATGGCAAGAGCGCCCAGGGCGGCATCCTCAACATCACGAGCCACAAGCCCGATGGCACGCCGTTGGCCTACGTCAGCGGCGGCGTGGCGAGCCATGACGGATACAACGCAAGAGCCGCGGTCAACGGCAAGCTGGCCAACGGACTGTTTGGCAGCGTCACCGCGCTGACCCAGAGCCAGCCCGGCAACCTGTTCAATCCGGCCACCGGCAGCGACAACCTCGGCGGCAGCCGCAGCGAAGCCGGCGCGGCCCGGCTCCGGCTAGCGCCGGAAGGCGCGCCGTGGGAAGTCAATCTTGCACTCTCGGGCGAATGCACCAGCGCCTACCAGGATGTCTACGTCCCGTTCGATGCGCTACGCCAACGGACCATTGTGGCAACGCCGGGCACTCCCGATCCAAAGATTCGCCGTTGCAGCAACAGTGAATCGATCGGCACGACATACCGCGGCACCGGCTGGGCGCTCTCCGCCATTGCCGCATGGCAGAACCTCCACTTCTCACGGACCTTCGCGTTCGGCCCGGGGGTCGTAAATTCTCCGGAGCGCTGGCGGCAGGATGTCCAGGAAATCCGCCTGGCCACGCAAGGGGAACAGCGCCAGTGGGATGGCGTCGTGGGCCTGTACCGCCAGCACACATCATTAGCGCGCGAGTCCTCCTACAGTCCATACCCTGGCGCAACCTCGTCGGAGAATTCGCAGGACGCGCTTGCCGCCTATGCCGACGGCACCTGGCATGTCACGCGTGCAATCGACATCGGCGCCGGCGTGCGCGTATCGCACGACAAGGCTGACACGCAGGTCACACAGTCCGGCGGCAGTACGGCCACGAACCAAGACAGCCGCACCAGCGTGCTCGGCCAGTTGTCGGCCGGCTACCTGCTCGCGCACGACTGGCGCGTCTATGCGCGCGTGGCCCAGGGCTACAAGCCCGGCGGTTTCAACCTGGCGCCCAGGGGCGCGATGGATACCGATGCCTTCAGTCCAGAGCGCTCGGTCAGCTATGAACTGGGCAGCCGCATTCATCGCGGCCGGCTGAGTGCAACCGGCGCCTTGTTCGATACCGAGACGCAGGACATGCAACTTTATGCCGGGCCGATGGGCATGCAGACGTTGCGCAATGCTGGCCGTGCGAGAGCCTATGGCGCCGAGTTCGATGTGCGGGCTCAAATTGATCCGCGCCTGAATGTTTCCATCGGCGGCTATGTCAATCGTTCGGCATTCCAGAACTCCGGCAGCTCGTTCGACGGCTTTGCGTTGTCGGGCAACCTCGTCCCCAACGTGCCGCGCTACGGCCTCAATTTCAACATGCAGGGCACGCTGCCAACCGCCATTGGAACAGTGACCCCGGGCATGGCCGTACGTCTGACAGGACCGCAGTTCCTTGACATTGCCAATACGCTCCAGCAACCGTCGTACACCGTCGTCGATCTTCGCATCGGGTGGCGGCCGCACAAGCGCTTGGAGATCGGCGCGTATGCGCTCAATGTCTTCGACCGCATCTATCGCACCCAGGCGTTCCGTGCAGGGCCCACCACCCCGCTTGCAGCCATCAACATGGGACGCATTGTCGGTCTCGACATGCGCTGGGACATCCTGTGAGTCGGGCACAGCCATCGGTTGCGCCACTCGGACTTGCCGCACTGGTCCGGCTGGCGCCCTGGCAGATGGCCGGTGCCATGGCAGCCGCGGCGGCGTCCGCCGCGCTTAGCCTGGTGCCGCTCTGGTGCCTGTACCGCATGGCTGTGTCACTGTTGCCTCCGACGCCTCCAATGCCTCCAATGTCTCCGACACCCGGAGGCGTCGGAGCGCCGCCCCTCGCACTGGCCATGACGGCCACCGCGGCCATGGCAGCCATCACGCTACGCTGGGTAATGATGGCTGCCAGCCATGCCGCGGCACACGCTGGTGCACTACATGCCATGCATCGGCTGCGGCTGCGGTTGGCGCGGCATCTTGGCGATATACCGCTCGGCACGATCGATCGTCACCAGACCAGCGGCTTGCGCCGTACCGTTGCCGATGACGTTGGCATGCTGGAAGGCCTGCTTGCCCACCTGCTGCCGGACATGACTGCCGCGTCGGTGCTTCCTGTGGTCGCCATGGCATGGTTGTTCGCCGTCGATGCCCCACTGGCATTAGCGGCGCTTGCACCCCTACCGGTCGCGCTGGCGGCGCAAGCCATGCTGTTGCACCGGAGCTACCCTCGCCTGCGGCACTGGGCCGCGTTGCAGCAACGGATCAGCGTGCAAACCGGCAGCTTTGTGCGTGGCATCCACGTAGCGCGCAGCTTCGGCCTGTCCACCCGGACCCTTGGCGCGTTGCAAGACCCGATCCGGGCCGCGGCGGAATGGGTGGCGGGCATCGCACGCTCGGGCGCATGGGCATGGTGCTGCTTCAGCGTGCCACTGTCCGCCGGAGTGCTCAGCGTGGCGGTGGCTGGCAGTTGGCGGATCGGCCAGGGTACGCTCGATGTGGCGACTTTCGTGCTGTTCCTGCTGGTCGCACCGGCAGTCCTGATGCCGTTGCTGCGGCTGACCTTCGTCATCGGCGAACAACGGCAACGCCTGGACGCACTGGCACGCATCAACGCGCTGCTCGATGAACCACCTCTCACTGCGCCAGCCGATGCATGCGTGCCGACCGGCCCGCTGCATCTCGAATTTCACCATGTCGGACATGCCTATGGCGCCCGCCGGGCGCTCACCGATATCAGCTTCACGGCACCAGCCGGCCAGCTGACGGCCATCGTGGGTGCCAGCGGCGCGGGCAAGACCACGCTGGCGCGCCTGGCTGCCCGCGAATTCGATCCCTCGGAAGGCGACGTCCTGCTCGGCGGACGCAGCCTGTGCGAATGGCCGCTCGATGCGTTGCTCGAACGCATCGCGGTGGTGACCCAGGACGTGGAACTGATGCATGGCACCGTGCTCGACAACCTGTTGCCCGCACGCCCACACGCCACGTCGGAGGAGATCGGCGCCGCGCTGCGCACCGCGCAGGCGCAGGCACTTGTCTCCGGTCTGCCGCTTGGCTTGCATACACCGATTGGCGAGCGCGGCGCGCGGCTGTCGGGTGGCGAACGCCAGCGCCTGGCAATCGCCCGGGCATTACTGAAGGACGCCCCGGTCCTGATTCTCGACGAAGCCACCGCATTTGCCGATGCCGGAAACGAAGCGTTGCTGCAGCATGCACTGGCACCATTGCGCGCCAACCGTACCGTCCTCGTTGTCGCCCATCGGCTGCATACGATCATGGATGCCGACCACATCGTGGTGCTCCACGGCGGCCGCGTCGTCGGCTGCGGCCAGCACGACGCCTTGCTGGCAACTTGCGAACATTACCGGCTGCTCTGGTCCTGCCATGGCGCCGTCGCGCGGGAGACGCGCCGATGATCACGCTACTGTTCCGCGCGGGATACCGGCTGTCACCAACGCGCGATCCGCGGCTCGCTGTCGGACTGGCGCTGGCAATGCTGGACGGCCTGCTGAGCGCCGCACCCTATCCACTGCTCTACCTGTTGCTGGCCGACGTCATCCGCGGCCGCCTCGTCCCGGATACGACCGCAGTCATCGCCGCGTCGTTCGTGCTGTTGGCAATGGCTCGCATTGCAGTCGGTGCGCAGTCGATGCAATGCATCTTCGCCGGTACCTACGCGATGATGGCTGGCGCACGGCTTCACGTGGCCGACCATCTGTTGCGACTCCCGCTAGGCTGGTTCCACGATGCGCGCGAAGGCGACCTCGGCGCTCGGCTGAACAGCGACATGGAAACCGTGGAACACCTCTGGGCACATTGCCTGGGCGTGTTCGCAAGCGGCGTGGCATCCATGATGTTCCTGCTCGCCTTTCTTGCATGGATCGATGGATGGCTTGCACTGGCAACTGCCATGGTGCTGCCATTGGCCCTGCTGGCCCTCCGCCGCGGGCAGCGTATGGCCGCGCGCGCGGGTGCACAGGCGCTCGACAGCACCGGCGCGATGCAGGCGGAATTGCACGGTTATCTGGCCGGTCTGCGCATGCACCGCTACAACGGCCGCTTCGGCCATGGCTGGCGGCGCCTGGCCGAGGCGCTGGACCGCCACCTGCAGCACACGCTGGCGCTCGAGTTACGTCCCGCCGCATGGATCGCGGCCTTCGGTGCCGCCACCGAAGGCGGCTTTGTGGCAGTCGCCATCCTGGCAGCATGGCTGGTGGTTCAGGATCGGTTAACCGGTGAAACACTGCTGATGTTCGCGGTATTGTCACTGCCGCTGTATCGCCAGCTCTACGATATCGGCCTGTCCGCAATGCTGTTGCACTTCGGTCAGCGCGCCATGGCCCGTATCGAGGCGTTGCTGCAGGCGACGCCGATGAACGAGCCCGCCGTGGCAATCGCGCCGCAGCGGTTCGACATCGTGATGGAGCGTGTCGGCTTTGCCCACGCCGACCTCGATGCCGCAACAGCTACGACAACTCCAGCAGCGCCGACATCGCTGGCTGACATCTCGTGTGTGTTCCCGGAAGC
Source organism: Cupriavidus sp. (assembly GCF_057315035.1). Taxonomy (NCBI): domain Bacteria; kingdom Pseudomonadati; phylum Pseudomonadota; class Betaproteobacteria; order Burkholderiales; family Burkholderiaceae; genus Cupriavidus; species Cupriavidus sp. The sequence continues at coordinate 96,220 of NZ_DBHKYV010000024.1, forward strand.
CAGCCTCACCGCAATCGTGGGCGCCAGCGGCGCTGGCAAAAGCACGCTGCTGCATCTGCTCGCCCGCTTCTGGGATATCGACCGTGGTGCCATCCGGATTGGCGGCGCCGACCTCCGCGACATTGGCTCCGACAATCTGCACCGCCTGGTTTCGGTCATGTTCCAGGACGTCGTGCTGTTTCCCGGCAGCGTGCTCGACAACCTGCGCCTTGGCGCGCCCCATGCGACACGCGAGTCTGTCATGGCCGCGGCACGGCTGGCAGAGGCACACGAGTTTATCGCCAGACTGCCAATGGGCTATGACACGGTGCTCGGTGCCGATGGCATCGCACTCTCCGGCGGCGAACGGCAACGCCTGTCGCTGACCCGCGCGTTGCTCAAGGACAGCCCGATCCTGCTACTCGACGAAGCCACGGCCAGCGTCGACCCCGCCACCGATGCGGCGATCACACGCAATCTGTCCAGCCTGCGCCACCGCACCGTGGTGATGGTCGGCCACAGGTTGCACAGCCTGTGCCATGTCGACCAGATTCTGGTGCTGCACGAAGGGCGGATTGTCGAACGTGGTCAGCATCACGAGCTGCTGGCCGCCGATGGCCGCTATGCATGCCTCTGGCGACGGCAGGAACAGGCCACGGCTCCATCCACCTCTTTTGCCAACCATAATGAACCTGCCCGCACCGAACTTCGTGAGCGCCGACACGACTGCCTGGCTGCACCAGGCACTGGCTACCGATCTGCGTCTCGACCCCGCCCGGGTAGGTAACGACGACAACCTGCTGCGCCTTGGCATCGATTCGATGCAGCTGATGGCGTGGGTGAACCGCCTGCGTACGCGCGGCTATCGGGTAAGGCTGCGCGATCTCTACCGCACGCCCACGCTGGCAGGCTGGCTACAACTGCTGGCAATCGCCGATGCCGAGACGGTCTCGGCAGGTCCGGGCCACGCCAGTCCCGGCTCGTTACCGCGCATGACCGATGGCCAACCATTCACGCTGACGCCGGTGCAGCACGCATATCTTGTCGGGCGCGATGCCAGTCAGCCATCTGGTGGCGTTGGCTGTCACCTGTACCAGGAATTCACGGGTGGCAATGGCCTGGCGCCGGAAACTCTGGAGCAAGCCATCCGTACGCTGCTCGGGCGTCATCCGATGCTGCACGTGCGTTTCCTGCCCGAGGGCCTGCAACGCTGGCAACCCGAACCGGCGTGGCAGGCATTGACCGTCCATGATCTGCGTGGTGCCGGGCATGCCGATGTGGCGCGACATCTCGATGCCTTGCGCACCAGGCTAGGTCACCGTCTGCTTGCCGTGGAACGCGGCGACACCTTCGACTGCCAGCTCACGCTGCTGCCTGGCGGCCGGCACCGTCTGCATGTGAACCTGGACCTGCTGGTGGCGGATGCGGCGAGCTTTACGCAGATCTTCACCGAACTGGCGGCGCTGGCGGGCGGACATACCCTGCCGCCTCTGCCGGACGACTACGACTTCCGCAGTTACCTGCACCAATGGCAGGATACCCAGGCCAGCGCGCGCGAACGTGCGCGCGACTGGTGGCTGACCCGCTTGCCCGACCTGCCGCCCGCCCCCGCGTTGCCAATGGCGGCGGACATGGCCCACACCGCGCCGGTGCGCATGTCGCGACGCCAGTTCGTGGTCCCGCCTGCCATATGGGAGCGGTTCCGCACCGGCGCCACCTCGTGCGGCGTCACGCCGACCATGGCACTGGCCACGCTGTTTGCCACGATCCTGGCACGCTGGAGCGCCACCTCGCGCGCGTTGCTCAACCTGACGTTGTTCGACCGGGAACCGTTGCACCCGGCCGTCGACACCATGGTGGCGGATTTCACCAACATCGTGCTGCTGGACCTCGCAGCCGGCAGCGCGCCATTCGACGCCATGGCCCGCGCCAACCAGGCAGCCTTTACCGAGGCCTGGGAGCATCGGCAGTGGTCAGGCGTGGAAGTCCTGCGCGCGCTGCGCAAGGGTGATCGCCATCCGCACGGCGCTCCGATCGTTTTCACGAGCAATCTCGGCCGCCCGCTGTTCGGCCACGACCCGGACCAGGTGCTTGGCGAACCTGACTGGGGCATTTCCCAGACGCCCCAGGTCTGGCTCGATCATCTCGCCTACGAGCACGGCGGCCGGACCGTGCTGCAGTGGGATGCCAACGATGCGCTGTTTCCGCCCGGGCTGGTCGATGCCATGTTCGATGGCTATACGACCCTGGTGCAGTCAATGGCCGACGGTCCTCCCTCCGCATGGCAAAGTCCCCTGCCCGACACGATGCCCGCGCGCCAACGCGACATCCGCCGCAACGTCAACCAGACTGCGGCGCCGATGCCTGCGGGCTGCCTGCACGATCCGGTCTTTGCACGCGCCAGCGCAACGCCCGACGCCATCGCGCTGATCCATGGCGATGACGTCGTCAGCTACAGCCAACTGGTCATGCTCGCGAAACGACTAGCCGGCACGTTGCGCGCCCATGGCGTACACGCGGGTGACCATGTCGCGATCTGCATGGACAAGGGTATCGGCCAGATCGTGTCGGCACTCGGCATCCTGCATGCCGGTGCGGTGTATGTACCGGTAGCGGCCGACCAGCCCATGCAGCGGCGCCAGGCCATCTGCAGCGATGCCCATGCCAGGCTCGTACTGACCTGCGCCAGCGCAGGCCGCCCGGTCGAGCCCGATGCACTGGCATTGACATGGCAAGCCGCGGTGCGCGGTGAACCGTGCGAGGCCGGCGCCGCGCGCGACGCCAGTCAGCCAGCCTATGTGATCTTCACCAGCGGGTCCACCGGCACACCCAAGGGCGTGGTGATCACCCACGCAGGCGCGCTCAATACCTGTGCCGACATCAGCCGGCGCTACGAGGTGGGACCCGGCGACTGCATGCTGGGCCTGTCCGCCCTGCATTTCGACCTGTCCGTCTACGACATCTTCGGTGTGCTCGGTGCCGGCGGCACACTGGTACTGGTTGACGAATGCCAGCGCCGCGATCCTGGCGCATGGTGCGATGCCATCGCACGCCATCGCATCACGCTGTGGAACAGCGTACCGGCACTATTCGACATGCTGCTCACCTATGCCGAGGGCGTCGGGCGCACAGACCCGGCTCTACTCCGCATCGTCATGGTGTCCGGTGACTGGATCGGACTCGACCTGCCCGCCCGATACCGAAGCCTGCGCCACGACGGCCTGCTGGTGGCAATGGGCGGCGCCACGGAAGCATCGATCTGGTCGAATGTGCAGGAAGTCGGCACGCTACCTCCACACTGGCGCTCGATTCCCTATGGGCAGCCACTGGCAAACCAGAAATTCCGCGTCGTGGACGAGGAAGGCCGTGATTGTCCCGACTGGGTGGCGGGCGAACTCTGGATAGGCGGCGCCGGTGTGGCATCCGGCTATTACAACGATGCACGGCGCACAGAGGCGCAGTTCGTCGCAGTGGCTGGCGAACGCTGGTATCGCACTGGCGACCTCGGCTGCTACTGGCCCGACGGTACGCTCGAATTCCTGGGGCGGCACGACCGCCAGGTCAAGCTTGGCGGCCACCGGGTGGAGCTTGGCGAAATCGATGCGGCGTTACTGACGATTCCCGGCGTGCGCAGCGCCATCACGATCGCACTGGGAGAACGCGACAAGCGCCTCACGGCATGCGTTGTCGCGGACGCGGCGGTCGCCGGTCGGCCGATGCCATGTGACCCCGCAATGCCCGCCGAGCCGGCGTCGTTACCCGAGGCCGACACACCGCCACCACACCTGCCGGCGCCGGAGGCATCGGCGACATCGGCGACATCGGCGACATCGGCGACATCGGCCGCATGCGATGCAAGCGACGATGCGCGCTTGGCCATGTTCCTGCGTGTCCATCTTGCACGGTCCGCACAGCCTCGGGTAGCCCCACGGTTTGCACCATTGGTGGCGCGCTGGACCGACTGGCTGCGCACCGCACCTGAGAACCCGTACCCATTGCGTGATGCGGAGGCACCTCCGGCCGACCATGCGCTCGCGTCCGCACTGGATGGCTTCCACGATACGCTCGACGCCATCATCGCCGGACGGGTCATGCCACAGGCACTGCTCGACCATCCGGTGCTTACGCCCGAAGCATTGCTGCTGCAACGCGCCGATGTACAGGCCGCCATCATGGCAAGCGCAACCCTTGTTGCACGTCTGGCGCACACGCTTGGGCGACCGGTGCGGCTCATGGAACCCCATGGACGCGGTGGACTTCTGGCCGCACAGTTACTGCGCCAGCTCACGCCACGGCAATTGGCGTACACGATATCCGACCCATCGCCCGACTTCGTGCTCCGGCAGCGCGCGCAGTTGAGCGGCTACCCACACGTCCAGGTCTTGCCGGCCGGCGCGCTGGCCAGCGCCGCCTGTCGTCATCAGGCCGACGTGGTGCTACTCAACAATGTGCTGCACCGTCAAGCCAACCCCGTGGACGCGCTGCAGTCCGCAGTCCGACTCGCCGCGCCGGGCGCGTGGGTGCAGGTGCGGGAACTAAGCAGGATGCCAGCGCTTGCCCTGATTACCGCTGCATTGCTGGAAGAGGAAGCGGCGGTACTGCCGGCCTCGGCTTGGCACACCTTGTTCAACAATATGGCCTTGCCCTGCGTACAGGTGGCGCATCACGGCAGCGTGGCCAGCTTCGTGCTCCGCGCGCCGCGGAACGTCCATGCACCAGACGCGGAAGCACTGCGCGAGCGACTGCGGCACATGCTACCGGCATATATGGTTCCGCAACGCCTGCTCTGGCTCGATGCGCTGCCGCTGACCGCGAACGGCAAGGTCGATCACCAGGCATTGGCGGATCTGGCCAACCATGCCGATGCTTCGACCCATCCGGTCACGCAGCCCCCGGCCAGTGAACGCGAATGCGTGCTGGCAGCGCTGTGGTCCCAATGGCTCAACCTTCCGGCGCCACATTGCGACAGCCATTTCTTCGAATCCGGCGGCGACAGCCTGCTGGCCACGCGGCTGATTGGGGAACTCGCGCGGCGCGGCTACCGCGCCACCCTGCCCGACCTGTTTACCGCGCCGACCCTCGCGGAGTTTGCCGCGACACTGGTCCCAACTGCACCTGTCGCACCTGTCGCACCTGTTACACCTGCCACCGGCGATCTGACGCTCGATACATGCGCGCCTGCCGCCAACGATCGCTACCTGCCGGTTCCGTTGACCGATGTGCAGCAAGCCTATCTGGCAGGTCGCGAGCCCGGCTTCCCGCTCGGTGGCGTAGGGGCGCATTTCTTTGTCGAGTTCGACATTATCGATCTTGATGTCGAGCGTCTGCAGCAAGCTTGGAATACGCTGATACGCCGCCACGACATGCTGCGCGCCGTGGCGTATGACGGGCAACTGCGGGTGATGGAACGGGTTCCACCACTGCATCTCGCGCGCCATATTGTCACGGGTCCGGACAGCGTCGATGCGCTGGCCTTGCGCACACGGCTGTCGCGCCAGATCCTCGACGCCACCCACTGGCCGGTCTTCGACATACAACTTGCCGAAACCCCTGGTCACCGCCATACGCGGCTCTACCTGACACTTGACAACCTGCTGCTCGACGGCCTGAGCATGCAGATCCTGCTGGCGGAACTCGAACAGCTATACATCGATCCATCTGCCAGCCTGCCTCCGATCGACACCAGCTACCGCGCGAGCCGGCTTGCGATCGACGCCCGGCCGGTAGCCGATACGTCGGTGCGCTACTGGCGCGAACGGATCGCCGTATTACCCGGAGCACCGGCATTGCCGCTGCTTGCCGACCCGGCAGCAATTCACCCACCGTGTTTCACAAGGCTCGCGTCACGGCTGGCGGCCGCTGACTGGCAGCGGCTGAAATCGCGCGCGGCATCCTTGCGCCTGACGCCTTCAGCGGTGCTGCTCTGTGCCTTCGGCGCCGTGCTGTCGGCGTGGAGTACCCGCGCAGCGCTTACGCTGAACCTGACGCTGTTCGACCGCCCGGCGGTCCATCCTCATGTCGAGCGCGTGCTGGGCGACTTTACTTCGCTGATGCTGCTGGCGTGGCTACCTGACGCCAGTTGGCTGGCCACCGCGCAACGGCTGCAGGAGCAACTGTGGCAGGACCTGACCCACCGCGACTACGGGGCCATCCGCGTCATGCGCGACATTGCTCGCGAAGCTGGCACACCTGCCGCCGCGATGCCCGTCGTCTTCACCAGCGCGCTGGGCTTTGACGGTGGTCGCTTCCTGCATCAGGGTTCCTGGCTGCGGCCGAATTGGGGTATCTCGCAGACGCCCCAGGTATGGCTCGATCACCAGGTGTATGAATCGGACGGCGACCTGTGCTTCAACTGGGATGTTGTCGAAGCGCTGTTCGCACCGGCCGCCCTGCGCGCGATGTTCGCACAGTACGAAGCACTGCTGCGCCGACTGGCCAGCAACGAGAACGCGGCACTGGCTGCCTGGCAGCTTCCACTCGACGAACTGGTTCCGCGCGTGGTGGCGCTCGCACACCCCGCTACGCCCGATACGCCCGATACGCCAATCCCGGCCGCTACCGTCACCACACAGCCTTCGGCCGGCACCGGCACCAGGGGAGCCTTGTTGCGAATCCGAGCCTTGTTCCGCGATATCGTCGGCAATCCGATCGATGACGGCACCGGCTTCTTCGATGCCGGCGCCAGTTCGCTGCATCTCGTGCAGTTGCACACACGCCTGCACGATGACGGCTATCCGCTGGCGGTGACGGACCTGTTTTCCCATCCGTCACCGAGCGCGCTGGCGGCGCATCTGGCAACCCTCCCGGCAACCCATGCTGGCCCAGGCAATGACGGAGCCACGCGATGAATCCCGCCTGGGGCATGAGCGTGCCGTTCTGGTGCTTCTACATTCACCAAGGCATGGTGACGGCGCTGATTGCGCGCGGCGCGGGCGCCTATTTCCGGCAACAGGGCTGGAGCCTGGCCGCCTTGAGCTACCTGTCGCTGGCAATGCTGCCGTGGGCACTCAAGGGACTATGGGCAGCAACCGCCGAGCGGCATGCCGTGGGACTACGCGGCAACCGTTACCTCGGCAGCCTTGCCATGCTGCAACTGGCGATGGCCGCAGTCATGCTGGTCACCGGGCAGCTCACTCCCGCCAGCACGCCGGCATACGCGGTATACGTTGTCGCAGCCCTGCTGGCACTGGCTACGATCTCGGCCACGCACGACATCTTTGCCGATGGGATCGTGATCGGCACCACCAAACTGGCCGCACGCCCGCTAGCCAGCATGGCACAGGTCGGCGGCAGCTACATCGGCTATATGGCCTGCCCGCCGCTATTCCTGGCCGTGGCCCAGGCCAGTGGATGGACGGCCGCGCTGGCGGCGCTGAGCATGCTGTCGCTGCTGCTGTTGTTGCCGCCGTTGCGACTTTGCCGACCGCTTTCCGGCACGCCCCACCGCCACGCACTGCCTCCGCCGGAGACCAGCACTGCACTGCACGGCACGCTGCGCGCATTGTGGCCAGCCCTATGTTTGGCCGGCATCGCCTATCCGGCCATGCGCGCGATGATGGCGCTGGAAGCGCCGCTACTGATCGACCTTGGGCTGTCCCTGCAGGAAACCGGCGCCGTGCTGGCGCTCTTTGCAAGCGGCGGCAGCGCGCTTGGCATTGTTGCCGGCGGCTGGATGGCCCGGCGCTTGCCGCCCGGTGCCGCGCTGCAATGGATCTGTGTTTGCCAAATCACCATTCCTGCCATCGCATTCTTGCTTTATCCAATGCTCGGCGTAGAGGGCTGGCAGGTGCTGATCGTACTGGGCAATCTCGCGGCCGCCGCGGGCTTTGTCGTCGTTTACCGCGTGCTGATGGACCAGGTGCGCCCGGCTCGCCCGGCCGCCGACTATGCACTGTTCCAGTCCATCGATGCCGCCGTCGCCGTCTGCATGTCCCTTGGCGCGCTGCAACTGGCCAATCTCACCGGCTACCGGTGCGTGCTGGCACTGCTTGCTGTACTGGCACTGGCAAGTTGCCTGGCGATCTTCCGGCTTATTCCCCACCTGGCTTGCGCAGCAACTCCGGCAGCCGCTGTCCTTTCGGAGACCCATCCTGATGAAATACGCGGAGCATGAACTATCGATACGAGGCAACGCCATCGCCGTAGTCGGCCTGGCCTGCCGCTTTCCGGCATCGCCCGACGCCGCTGCGTTCTGGCGCAACCTCCGTGACGGCGTCGAATGCAGCCGCACCTTCGACCGCGATTCGCTGCACGCCGCTGGCATCGATGCCGCCCAGATCGACGACCCGAGCTACGTCCCGATGGCTGCACCGATCGATGCGCCGGATCAATTCGATGCGGCGCTGTTTGGCTATTCGCGTGCCGACGCCGAAATGCTCGACCCGCAGCAGCGGCTGTTCCTGCAGGCTGCCTGGCACGCGCTCGAGGATGCCGGCCATGCCCCCGGCAATGAGCTTTGCCGGACCGGCGTGTTTGCCGCATGCCGCCTGAGCACCTATCCGGCGCTGGCGATGTTCCGTGATGCGGGGCCATCGCAAGTCCGCGGCATGCAGGCACTACTGGGCAATGACAAGGATTACCTTGCCACCCGCACCGCCCACAAGCTCGGTCTGACCGGGCCGGCGCTGACTGTGCAGACTGCGTGCTCGAGTTCGCTGGTGGCCGTGCACCTGGCCTGTGCCAGCCTGCAGGCCGGCGAATGCGACATGGCCCTGGCCGGTGGCGTGGCGTTGTCGTTTCCGATGGGCGTCGGCTACCTGTACCAGCCCGGCATGATCTTCTCTCCCGATGGCAAATGCCGGCCGTTCGACGCTGCGGCGCAAGGCACCTATGCCGGGCACGGACTCGGCATCGTGGTGCTGCGCCGTCTGGCCGAAGCCATCGACGATGGAGACACCATATACGCCGTACTGCGAGGCAGCGCCATCAACAACGACGGCAATCGCAAGGTCGGCTTTACCGCACCGTCCGTGGCTGGCCAGCGCGAGGTCGTGCAGGAAGCCATGAACATGGCGGGCGTCCATGCGGACGATATCGACCTGATCGAAGCCCATGGCACCGCGACGCCGCTGGGGGACCCCATCGAGATCGAAGCACTCCGCGGCGCGCTGGCCGGCCGCGACCGGCACGCGCCACGCTGCCGCATCGGTTCCGTCAAAGGCAACGTCGGCCATCTCGACACCGCGGCGGGCATCGCCAGCCTGATCAAGACCATCCTGGCCATCCATCACGGCACGATTCCACCCAGCCTGAACTTCCAGACCCCGAACCCGACGCTACGGATCGACGACTCACCCTTTACGGTGGTCACCAGGCCCGAACCATGGCCGCGCCCGGTGCGCACGGCCGGCGTGTCGTCGTTCGGCATCGGTGGCACCAATTGCCATGTGATCGTGCAATCGGCCCATGTACCGGCCAGGCGGACCGTTGCCGACGATGACCCCAATGACCCGACGCTGCTGCTGAGCGCGGCCAGTGAACCCGCGCTGCGCAAGCTCGCCGGCGCCTACGCGGATACGTGGAAATCCGGCGCGAAGCCTGCCGGCCTGGCCGCCACGGCATTGCATGGGCGCGCGCTCGATCTTGAATACCGGCTGGCCTTGCGCCTATCCGACCAGGCCCTGCCGGCGTTACAAGCATTCGCGAATGGCGGCTCCGACGCCATGCTGCGTACCGGACGTGGACGCGGCCGGCAGTTATGGCTGTTTGGTGGCCAAGGCACCCAATGGCCGGGCATGAGCGCCGCGCCGGCACGGCACAGCAGCGCCTTCACACGCATGCTGGACCGCTGCTGCGCGGCCTGTGATCCCCACCTGCCGCTGCCGTTGCGCGCCGTGATGGACGGCGTCCACCCAATGGCCGCCACGGCGTTGGCCGACATGACTTTCGCCCAGCCCGCCATCGTCGCGTTCGAACTGGCAATGGCGTCGCACTGGCAAGACCTGGGCCTGCAGCCTGACGCCGTGCTTGGCCATTCGGTCGGCGAGTATGCGGCTGCGGTGGTCGCGGGCTTCTACGCACCGGAGGACATCCTGCCACTGGTGGTAACGCGTGGGCGCCTGATGCAGGTCCACGCATCGGCGGGCGCGATGCTGGCCGTGTTTGCCGACCACGGCACGCTTGCGCCCCATATTGCATCGCACGCCGTGGAGGTGGCCGCCTGGAATGGGGCGCGGCATATCGTGCTAACCGGGATGGCTGCCAACATCGACCGACTGGCATCGACGCTGGACACCGATGGTATCGGGCATGCACGACTCGCGGTGCCCGGTGCAGCCCATTCTGGCCTGCTCGATCCAATGCTCGACACTTTCGAGAATGCCGCGCGGTCACTGCGCGCCGGGCCCGGCAACGGCGTGGTGCTGTGGTCCACGCTGCTTGGCGAGACGGTCGAAACCGACACCCTGAATCGTCCGGACTACTGGCGTCGCCATGTACGTGAACCGGTGCTGTATCACCAGTCGCTCGACCGCGCGCTCGATGACGGCGTGACGATATGCCTGGAGCTCGGCCCCGACGCACCACTGACCGGCATGGGGCAGCGCGTAGAAACTGCGCGCACACCCCGCGACGAAATCCCCGCCTGTCAATGGATCGCCAGCGCCCGACGCGGGCAGGACTCGGCCGACCTGCTCGATGATGCGTTACGCAGCGTGTTCGCAGGCGGTGCAACGCTGCCATGGTCGCGCCTGCTGCCCTGCGATGCCGCGCGCGTCGCGGCGCCACAATATCCATTCGATACCGCACGATACTGGTTTGACGGCGGCGGTTCCGATGGCAAGCGGAGCAATACCGGCGCTGGCGGCAACAACGGCTGGGCCGCTACCGATGCAGCCCTCAAGGCGGGCCGGCAGGCCGCGGTCTCAGGAGCAAGTTCGGTGGATCTGGCACGCCTGGCCACGCTTGAACACTGCGCCACGGTTCTGCATGCCATATACGTCGATGCCATGGTACGTGAGTGCGTGGGCAACGACATCGATGCCGGCGTGACGCTGCTCGACATCCTGCGACGTGGCCGCCTGTTGCCAAGGTACCGGCAACTGCTGGCGCGCATGCTCAGGAGTTGCGTGGCCGATGGCTACTATCGATGCGACGCGGACGGCCGATATGTGGCCTGCGGCACGATGCCTCACGCGGACCGGCAACAGTTGCTGCAAACGCTGCGCGCTTGCTGTGAAGGATATGACGTCATCGCCGACACCATAGCCCGGGCAGCCGGGCAGCTTTACGGCGCCATGCGCGGCGATGTGGACCCCGTGGCGGTGATCTTCCCCGACTCCGACGAGTCCGGCGTGGAGGCACTCTATCGCGACCTCAGCTTTGGCCATTATTTCAACCAGATCGCCGCCGCAACGACGGCTGGTCTGGCGAGCGCGCACCGTGCGCGCGAGTTCCGCGTGCTGGAGGTCGGCGGTGGCACAGGCGGCACCACCGCGCTGCTGCTAGACAAACTCGCCGCCCATGCCGGCGTGCACTACACGTTCACGGACATCTCGGCCGTGTTTACACGGCGCGCGCAGACCAAGTTCGCCCGGTTCGGCTTCGTCGACTACCGCGAGCTCGACCTGCAGAAGGACGCAGCGGCACAAGGATTCGACGCGGGCCAGTACGACCTGATCGTGGCGGCCAACGTCATTCACGCCACGCAGGATGTGGCAAGGACCCTGGCAATGCTGGGCACGCTACTGCGCCCCGGTGGCCATCTGCTGATGCGCGAGATCACGCGTCCAATGCGCCTGTTCGACTTCGTATTCGGTCCGCTGGTAGCGCCGCTGCATGACGAAGCCATGCGTGGCGGCGAGCTGTTCCTGGATACCGACCAATGGGTTGCGCAATGCCGCGAAGCCGGCTTTGCGCAGACATGCTGGCTGCCCGAGGATGGTACGGCTACGGCGACCATGAGCGAACATATCGTGCTGGCACGCGCCGCTGCTGCTGCTGATGCCGCCGATGCCGATGACCGCTGGGCAGCGCTGCCCCCGCCGCGGTGCGCACCCGACACCCGGTTCCGGCGCAACTGGCGTGAGATTGCACGGCCCGTGGAACGCGCCGACGTTGCAGACCTGTACCTCGTCGACGCGATCGATGTGCCAGCCTCCGCGCTGGCTACACTTGCCGAACCGCTGCGCGCGATGTTGGCCCGTAGCACCGACTGTGCCGGTCGTGCGCTGACCATCGTGACACGCAACGCGTGGGCGCCGCGTGGTACCGAATCGGTCTGGCCCGCGCATCAGGCCATCTGGGCGCTGCTGCGCGTCGCTGTCGCCGAGCAGCCACAACGCGCGCTGGCCGTCATCGACATACCGGATACTGACGATGGGAGTGCGCTGGCGCTGGGACGCGCCGCTGTAGCGGCCGGCGAACAATGGGTGGTGGTCCGCGACGATACGGTGTTCACGCCGGTGCTGGAAATGGCCCCGGCCCACGCCACCGTCTTCGCGCCCGACTGGGCATCCGGCACGGGCTGGCATGTGGTCACCGGGGCGTTTGGCGGCCTGGGTCGCGTAGCCTGCGCGTGGCTGGCCATGCACGGTGCAACGCGCATCGCCATGCTTGCGCCGCGCGAGTCCGACCACGACGACAATGGCAACGCATGGTGCGAGCGTCTGTCCGCACAATACGGCTGCACGCTGCGCTGGCTGCCCTGCGATACGGCCGATGCGGCGCAGGTGGCCAGTTGCATTGCCACCCTGCATGCGGATGGCGGCATCATCGGCGCAATTCACGCGGCCGCCGTAATCGACGATACGCCGCTCGCGCAGCTGACCCCGGCACGCATCGCGGCGGTGACAGATGTCAAGGCGGCCGGTGCCGACGCGCTGCGCGACGCGTTGCAAGCGCACGGCGGCCGCTACCTGCTGCTCTATTCGTCTGCCGCCGCCACGCTCGGCTCACCTGGCCAGGGCGCCTATGCATTGGCCTGCGGCTACCTCGACGGCATGGCAGAGCAAGCGGCGCCCGCCCCGCACGCCCTGAACGACTCCAGCAATGGCATGGCCATCATCTCGCTGGTCTGGGGCGCATGGGGTGAAACCGGACGCGCCGCCGAACCGGGCCTGCAACAGCGCCTGGCCCGCACGGGCATGGGCACACTGACAACGGCGGAAGGCCGCTGGCACCTGGAACAGGCCATGAACGGCGGCGCGGCTACGCATATCGCCATGCGCCTGACCGGCGCCCATCCGTTACTGGAGCCCGCCAACGGCACCATGCGGGACCAGCGCTCCCGCGTCGCCAACGCCAAGGCGCGTAGCGACGAAGACATGGCGCCAACGATCACCGGCCAGCGGGACATCGACCGGCTGGCCATTGAAGCGTGGCTGCGCAAACGCATTGCAGCACAGCTGCGCATGGATGATCCCGCTCGACTGCAACCTCGGCAAGACCTGCTACAACTGGGCCTCGATTCGCTACAGTTCCTCGAACTCGGCGGCGCAGTACAAAGGGCCATCGGCATCCGCCTTGACGCAGCGCGGGCATATCGCGACATGACACTGGCGGGACTGAGCATCCTGCTGGCCGAAGCGGTAGCAGACTCCGGCATCTTGTCGGCCAAAGCGCCATCGAGTCCGGCGCTGGTGCCAGACCTTGCCAACCGGCATGCCCCATTCCCGCTCACACCAATCCAGCACGCGTATTGGCTCGGCCGTACCGGATTGATCGGGCAAGGCGGCATGGCTTGCCACGTGCTGTTCGAATGGGATCTCGACAGTCCCGTCGAAGGGGGCGCCGGCGCAGACGGTTTCGACGTTGCGCGCTTCGAACACGCATGGAACGCATTGATCGCCCGGCACGACATGCTGCGCACGGTCGTCGGCGCCGACGGCATGCAGCGCGTCCTGCCGGAGGTACCCCAATATCGCGTTGAGATCGCGACGCTGGAAGACCGCTCAGCCAATGAACGCGCCCGGAACCTGCGGGATATCCGCCGGAGCATGGCCGGCGCGGTGCCGTCGGCCAGTGAATGGCCGGTGTTCGACGTGCGTGTCACGCGGCTGGCTGGCGGTCGTGTGCGTTTGCACATGAACCTCGATCTGTTGCAGTTCGATGTGCAAAGCCTGAAGGTGATGATGGACGATCTGGCCGCGGCTTATGCGGGCGAAACCCTGCAGCCGCTCGACATGACTTTTCGCGACTATGTCATGGCTGGACAGGCCCAGCGCGCGACGCCGGCATGGCAGGCATCGTGGCGCTACTGGCAGGGCGTGATCCATACATTGCCACCCGCCCCGCAGTTGCCGCTGGCTGATACCGTGCTCGATGGTCCGCCGCACGTCACGACGCGCCAGGGACGCATCGACGCGCGCGCATGGAGTCGGTTGCGCGAACTGTGGCGCAGTTGGGGCGTCACGCCGTCGGCCGGCTTGCTCACAGTGTTCGCCCGTGTGCTGGCACGCGCCAGCCGCCGGCCCGACTTCACGCTGAACCTGACGTTCTTCGACCGCCAGCCGTTGCATGCGGATGTGAACCGGCTGATCGGTGATTTCACATCGGTGATCCTGCTCGACTTCGATATCGACAACGACACCCCACTGCGCGACCTGATCGGGCAGACCCAGGAAGCGCTATGGGAACGGCTCGCGCACCGTGGCGTCAATGGCGTGGAGGTCTTGCGCAGCTATGTGCGTACGCATGCCGACACCGGCGCACCCCACCGCCAGCCTGCCATGCCGGTGGTATTTACCAGCATGCTCGGCATGACACTGGACGGACAGCCCATCGGGCAGGCGCTGTCGCAGTGGCTGGGCGAACCGGTCCATGTGTCCACACAGACCCCACAGGTCTGGCTCGACCATCAGGTAATGGAGATCAACGGAGACCTCGTTTATCACTGGTATTGCATGGACGAGGTGCTGGCACCCGGCCTGGCAGAGGACCTGTTCGCGGACTACATGCAAGCATTGCACGCCATTGCCGCGCATCCCGATTGCCAGTCCACGCCACACGGCTTGCCTGCCGTGGCATGGCACCGGCATGCCACGGCCCTGCCCCGGCGTAGCTGGCCGGGAGCATGGCCCGCAGGACTGGATCTGCGCGATGTGGAGACGCACCTGCGCCGGCATGCCGGCGTGTGCCGCGCCGAAATCCGCGATAACGCCGACGGACAATGCCCGCTTGCGTGGATCGTAGCCAGCGATGCGTCCGATACCCCGCCAGAGTTGGCGTCACGGCATGCCGCCATCGACACCGCGGCACTGCCCATGATCGATGGAGCCTCCCTGGCCGACTATGAATGCGCGTGGCAGGCGCTGGAACACCGCGCGCGCGCCGGTATCGTGGCAACCCTGCACCGCCACGGCCTGTTTATGGCCCCAGGCGACGCACACACCCTCGCCTCGGTCATGGAGCGGCTCGGCGCCACACCGTCGCGGGCCGGGCTGGTGCGGCAGTGGCTCGAACGCCTGAGCGCCGATGGCACCCTCGCCTTCGATGGCGGCCGCTTCCGCGCGCTGCCGCAAGCCTCTCCCCGGATATTGCCGCCAATCGCCACACCCGATGCGCCATGGTTCCGTACCATCTCGCAATACCTCGACCGCTGCGTGGCCACTCACGATGCGCTGCTCGCAGGCCGGGCTTCGGCGCTGGAGTTGATGCTCGGAGATAACGACCTGGTTGCGCAGGCGTTCTATCGCGACAATCCGGTCAGCGCAGCGCTGAACGACGCCGTGCGCGTGGTCGTGGCCAGCCTCGGCAGCGGACGCAACGATTTGCGCATCCTCGAGGTGGGCGCAGGCATCGGGGCCACCACCGGCGCGCTCATGCCTGCGCTGGGCGCGCAAATCGACCTCTATCATTTCACCGATGTTTCGCGCCTGTTCCTGGACCAGGCGCGTCGCCGCTTCGGCGATGCGCACCCCATGCAATATGGCATCCTGGACCTGAACCGGCCGGTCGATTTCAGTGTGCATCCACCGCAAGGCTACGACCTCGTCATCGCGGCCAATGTGGTCCATGACGCAGTCGATGCCACCCGTAGCCTGCAGCGCCTGCGCAGGCTGCTGCGGGCCGGCGGCCATCTTGTCCTGGTAGAGGCCACCACGCGTGACAGCTTCCTGCAGCGAGCCAGTATCGGCTTCATGGAGACGCTGAACGGCCTCGAGGATGCCCGGGCCATCGACAACAACCCGATGCTTGATCTGCCGGGATGGACGACAACGCTGCACGACGCCGGTCTGGCCACGGTGCTCACATGGCCCGAACCGGGTAACCCCGACTGGCGCCAGCATCTGATACTGGCGCGCGCGGAACTGCCAGGACGGCTCGACATGAGCGACTTGTCGGCACACCTGCGCGCAGCGTTTGCCGACTTCCCGGCGTTGCGCTGGCGGCAATGCGAGCGGCTGCCCGAACCTGATCCTGCGGTGCATTCGGAATCCGGCACGAAAACGGGGGCCGCCCTTGCGGAATCGCCGGGGACCGATGCCATGGCCGATCCGGCGCTGGTGCGTGCGGTAGGGGCGGTGTGGGAAACCTTGCTGGCTGGACCGGCACACGACGATACCGACTTCTTCCGCAGCGGCGGTGACAGCCTGATCGCCACGCGGATGGTGGCCCGCATCAATCATCTGGGGCTGGCGCCGGCCACGCTGCAGCAGATCTTCGAGCATCCGCGCCTGGCAGATTTCTGCGCCGCGATGTCGGAAACTGCGTCCAGAGAGACTGCGGACACCCATGTGGTGGCACACGGCGAGCGTCCCGGTAACGTGTTCGCATGCCATGCCTCCGACGGTGGGGTTGCCGCATACCTGCCGCTGGCACATGCCATCGGTCACACCGTCCACGGGCTCGACGCCGAAGGCGCCCTTTCTGCCGCCACGCTAGGTGCATTGGCACGGCGCCATCTCGCAACCTTGCGCCGTATCCAGCCGCGCGGCCCATATACCGTGCTGGGCTGGTCCTATGGTACCTTCCTGGCCGCCGAGGTAGCCCGGCGCTTGCATGAGACTGGCGAAGCGGTGCGCGTGGTATTGATCGACCCGGTCTGCCGCGCGGATTTTGACTGCGCCAGCCATGGAGCAATGCTGCGACTGCTGTGCCAGGGTCCCGCACGGCTCGAACCGCCAGAGGCCTTCGACCATTGGACGGCGGCGGCGCAAGACAACTGGTTCCTGTCACAGGCCCGCGCTGCCGGCAGTTGGCCCGCCGGCGCGGAAGGCATGCAACGCCTGGAACTGGTCGCGCATCTGATGAGCCTGCTCGCACTGGCGCCCCAGCCCGTGCCGCTGCCCGTACCATGCCTGCGCATCGACGCGCGTCAGCGGCCCAGCCAGTGGCGACCGGCCGAGCACGACTGGAACGGTTGGTCCGCTGGCGATGAGCGCCCACATATCCGGCAACACTGCCTGGAAGCGAACCATTGGGATCTGGTCACGGATACCGGCTGCGCGGCCCGCGTTGCGGCGCTCTGGCATGCGTGGGATGCGGACTGCGGAGTCACCTCATGAGCCGGCCGCTTCGCGTACTGGTCGCAGGCGCCCGGTTCGGCGAAGCCTATCTGAATGCATTCATGCAGGATGCCAAGGATGCCACGCTGCCACCGCCGGTACTGGCCGGCATCCTGGCCCGCGGCAGCCCGCGTGCGCGACGGCTCGCGGATAGCCACGGCGTGCCGCTCTACACGAGCATTGCGCAGCTGCCCGCCGATCTTGACCTCGCTTGCGTGGTCGTGCGCGGCGGCGCCATGGGCGGCGACGGTTGTGTACTGGCCGATGCGCTACTGCAGCGCGGCCTGCACGTCATTCAGGAGCACCCGCTGCACCCCGGCGAGGTCGAGCGCCTGCAGGCCACCGCGGCGCGCGTCGGCCGCCTGTTCTGGATCAACACGTACTACCCGCATACCGCCGCCGGACGCACATGGATCGAGTACGCTCAGCGCCTGCGCGACGCGACCGGCTCCGCCAGCCCCGCTCTGGCCCACCTGGCCACCAGCCGCCAATTGCTCTATTCGAGTCTCGACCTGCTGACGCAGGCGGCCGGCATTGCGCCCGACATGGTCGAGGTGGCGAGCTGTGGCAAACCCACCGGTCATGCTTTCCAGAACTTGCGCCTGCTGTGGCCCGGTGCCGAAGCGTTGCTGCAGCTTCAGGATTATCTCGACCCGGAGGATCCCGACATGCACAGCATGATCATGCATCGCATGACGCTTGGATGGCCTTCGGGGTATCTGTCGCTCGATGCCACGTTCGGCCCTGTTACCTGGACTCCGGCACTGGTGATGCCCGGGCATCGCCACGATGACCACTCCTGGTCCGCAAGCGCGGCCGCCAGCCGCGAACTGGCGCAGCCACCGTCCCGGACATTGCTTGCTCCACCATCGACCTGGCTGGCAACGCTGGAGGTCGACGGACCGCTCGGCGTGGCTTGGCTGCTTGACCAGGCTGCCCGCGCCATCGCGCTGGGCACTATGCCGCGCAGCATGACTTCCGCCTGGCAACTCGCTTTGGCGCAACTGTGGCAACGCGTGCAACGCGCCGCCGGCCCCCCTCGCGAGATGGCGCTCGCGACTCCGCCTTGTCTCGATTCGCTGTAACAAGGAAAACCATGACTTCCCATACCCACGATATTGCAGCCCCAGACACCATCGATACGCAACTGCTCGCATGGACTGCCCGGCACGCCCATCGTACCGCGCTGGTATCCGAAAGCGTGCGCATGACCTACCTCGAACTCGAACGCCGCGTGCAACATCTGGCCGCCGGCTTTGTCGCGCTCGGGATCTCGGCTGGCGACCACGTGCTATTGCAACTGCCCAACAGCACCGGATTCCCGACTGCGCTACTGGCCTTGATCCGGATCGGCGCATTGCCGGTGCTGACGCTGCCGGCCCAACGGGCGCGCGACCTTGCGTCGATCTGCGACACCGTCGCACCCGTTGCGTGGATCGTGCAGGACGGTGCACCGCATGCGCTGGCAATCGACATTGCCGCGCACCATGACAGCCTGCGCTACATCATCGCCGATGGCGCCCCGGACGGCGAACCCGATGCCGACCATCTCACGCTCGACGCGGTGGCCCTGACCGGTGCCATGACGGGCGGGCCTGTCCCGTGCACCATCACGCATGCCACCACCAACGACATCGCACTGCTGTTGCTGTCTGGCGGCAGTACGGGCACGCCAAAGCTGATACCGCGCACGCATCGCGACTACCTCTACAACATCAATGCCTCGGCGGCGTTGTGCGGTTTAAGCACGGACACGGTTTACCTGGCTGTACTGCCTGCCGCACACAATTTCGTGCTGGGCTGTCCGGGTATCCTCGGTACGCTGGCATCGGGCGGAACCGTGGTCATGAGCCAGTACGTGAACTGCGACGACGCGATGCCGTTGATTGCCCGCGAGCGCGTCACGCACGTTGCCCTGGTGCCGCCGCTGGCGCGTCTGTGGGCCCAGGCACGCGACTGGGAAGACAGCGACCTGTCTTCGCTTCGGCTGGTCCAGGTGGGTGGTGCGCGACTCGATCCGGCGCTCGCGCGCACCTTGCCCGCGCGGCTTGGCTGCCCGCTGCAGCAGGTCTATGGCATGGCCGAAGGCCTGCTCTGCTATACGCGGCTCGACGCCCCGTCAGAGACAGTGTTCGAGTCGCAAGGCCGCCCGCTGTCGCCCAATGACGAGCTGCGCGTTGTCGATGCCGACGGACAGCCCGTGCCGGACGGCGCCGTTGGCGAACTGCTGACGCGTGGCTCCTACACGATTCGCGGCTACTATCGCGCTCCGGCTCACAACGCGCAGGCATTTACGGCGGATGGCTTCTTCCGTACCGGCGACCTGGTTCGGCTGCAACCCGATGGCAGCGTAGTAGTGGTCGGCCGCGTCAAGGAGCAAATCCAGCGCGCCGGAGAAAAGATCTCCGCCACCGCCATCGAAGCCGCATTGAGCGCGTGCGCGGGCGTCAGCGATGCCGTCGCGGTGCCGGTGCCGGACGAACTGCTGGGTGAGCGAATCGGTGCCTGCCTGCTGGCGGCCGGCACCATGCTCGAAGACCGGCCAGACGCCGCCATGCTGCGTGCCGCCTTGCTGACGCGCGGGCTGGCGGCACATCAGTTGCCCGACCAGATCATCTGGCTCGATCAATGGCCGCTGACGGCGGCCGGCAAGATCGACCGGCGCCGCCTCACCGAGCTTGCACTGGCCGACGATGATGCACACGCCGGTGCTGGCGCACCACGCATGCAGTATCACTGCGGCCAGATCCCGATCGCCAGCGATCCGCTCGAACTGGTAGTGCGGATCGCCAGCCTGGAGCGTACTGCGGTACTTGCCGTATACGAGCGCGACGGGGAATGGAGCATCGGACTCGATGCCGCACTGACGGTAAGCTGCAATGCAGCAGGCACGGTGACTGGCCATGACAACCGGCCGTTGCCGGGTGGTCCGCCTTGCACCGGCATTGCGCAGGCACTGCGCGCGGTGCCCGTGCAGGACTGGCGCGCTTATGGCCGGGCCGATTTCGAGTTCGCGCGGCTGCTGCAAGGCAAACCATGCAGCGGCACAGATCCACTGCTGCAATTGTTCATTCCGTCGCGCGAAATCCGTCTGCGCCATGGCCACGCCATTGTGCGCTGCCTGGATCGGGCGGCACTGGCACCGTTCACTGCGCTGCTGCGCGCCTACGACGCCGAGCCCGCACTACCGGACGGTATTCCGGTTGCCCTGCCCCCTGCCACCGGCGATGCATCGGCCTATCAGGCGGCCGTGGCCAATGCAGTGCGCGAGATCCGCACCGGGCGCTATGACAAGGTGATCCTGTCGCGCCGCTTGCCCGTGCCGCGCGATATCAGTCTGCCGCTCAGTTACCGGGCCGGCCGCCTGGCCAATACGCCGGCGCGCTCGTTCCTGTGGCGGGATCCCGCACTGCAAGCGTATGGCTTCAGCCCCGAAACCGTGGTCGAAGTCGGGGCCGACGGCCGCGTCACGACGCAGCCATTGGCCGGCACACGCGCACGCACCGGCGATGCCGATGTCGATGCACGACTGCGACGCGATCTGCTGTCGGACGCAAAAGAGATTGCGGAGCACGCCGTGTCGGTAGCGCTGGCGCTTGAAGAGCTGCACACGGTCTGCGGACCCGAGCCGCTGGTCGTCGATGAGTTCATGAGAGTACGCCCGCGCGGCACCGTGCAGCATCTGGCCTCGCGCCTGCAGGGCCTGGTATCGGCGGGCCGCAATGCCTGGGACGCATTGGCGGCACTATTCCCGGCAGTCACTGCATCAGGCATCCCGAAGCACGCCGCAATCGACAGCATCCGGCGGCACGAGCCCGTGGCACGTGGTCTGTACAGCGGTTGCGTGATGTTGGCCGATGCCAATGGGGCACTGGACGCGGCACTGGTGCTGCGCTCGGTCTTTCGCCAGGGCAACAATTGCTGGCTACAGGCCGGCGCGGGAATCGTGCGCGACTCCCGGCCCGCGCGGGAATGGGAAGAAACCTGCGAGAAACTTGCCAGCGTGGCGCTGCACCTCCGGCAGGCTTAGCGACGCGGCTCGCCAGGCGGAATGGCTACTGCGATGCGCGCGGCACACAGAGCGATGTCATCACCCATGTCGGCCCCGTGGCGAATGTCAGCCGAAACACCGTGCCCGCCGGCCATTGCGCATGCCAGTCGCAGGTCAGTGCCAGATCGACATAGTCGGGTCCGCACGCCGACAGGCACGCGGCGTCGAAATCATGAAAGCGCCGTACCGTCGGATACAGCGTCTTGTACAGCGATTCCTTGACGGAGAACAGCAGCGTGACGGCATCGGCGCCGGATCGTCCGGTGCCGCTCGCCAGGGCCGCAATGTCGGCCGGCAGCGCCACCGAATCGGCAATTTCGGCGGCACGATCGGCGGACAGCCATAGTTCGACATCCACGCCCACCGCAGCTACTTCGCTGGCCGGCGCCACCAGCGCGATGGCCTTGCCCATGGTATGGCTGATGGACCCTACCCAGCCGTCAGGCCAGACCGGCAGGCCGTCGCTACCCATCGCCGGCGCATCTGCCGACGTATCTGCCCCGGCACCCGCCCGCGCCAGCGCCAGGCGAGCGCAATAGCGGCCGGCGCGGAACTGGGTCTGCCGGCGTAGCGCCGCCTGTAGCAACGAACCCGGCAATGGCTCGGCGGCACAGCAAGGCGCATTATCGCCGTGCCAGGCCAGTCCCTGCAGCGACACCGCATCTGGCAAGCCCAGTGCCGCATGCAAACCTGCCCAATCGGCGTCGCACATATCGTCGTTCATGAGGTCATCAGCGTGATCGTTCAATGGAGATGCGCGAAAATGCGCGCATTGATGCCTCATCCGCCAGTGCGGCATCGGTATCGGGCGCGTTTCCCTAACCTGTCCTAGTTCCTTTGGCGTGTTTCTTTGGCCTTACCGCAACATACAGGGCATCCCTGTCTGTCAGCCAGCAGCGCTTCTTGCTACGCTTCAGTTTTCCTGAAGCGTGAGTTTAACGTGCTGCCTGATCTCGATTCGATCCATACCGCGCTGCGCAGCGGCGCCACCTCCCGCGCCGACCTGATTGCCGACGCGGCAGCGCGCGCCGCAAGCCCCGCCGGCCAGGCCGTCTACCTGCATACCACCTTCGATGCCGCGCGCCAGGTAGCCCGGACCGCCGATGCGGCAGCGCTGGCTGGCAAACCGCTGCATCCGCTGGCTGGCCTGCCGGTATCGATCAAGGACCTCTACGACGTGGCTGGCGAAGTCACGCGGGCGGCCGCGGCCGCCCGCCAGGATGCCGCCCCGGCCAGCGCCGATGCAACGGTGGTGGCGCGACTGCGCACGGCTGGCGCCGCACTGGTCGGACGCACCAACATGACCGAATTCGCGTTCTCGGGTGTTGGCATCAATCCCCATTTCGGCACACCGGTGAATCCCTGCGACACCGCCGTGGCACGCATACCGGGCGGGTCGTCGTCGGGTGCCGCGGTATCGGTGGCACTTGGCACCGCGGTAGCAGGCCTGGGCAGCGATACCGGTGGCTCGATCCGCATCCCGGCCGCGCTCTGCGGCATCACCGGCTTCAAGCCTACGGCGCGCCGCGTGCCGCTGACCGGCGCCTTCCCGCTGTCGTACACGCTCGACACCGCTTGTGCGATGGCGCGTACGCTGGCGGACTGCATCGCGGTCGACAGCGTGATCGCCGACGCGCCGGTCATTCCCGAGGTCCCTGCCACCACGGCAATCCGTTTGGCCATACCGCGCCAACTGCTGCTTGACGACCTCGACGAGGTGGTCGCGCGTGCGTTTGACCGCGCGCTCGGCCGGCTGTCGGCGGCAGGTGTGCGCGTGGAGCATGTGGACATGCCCGAACTCGACGAACTGGCCGGGCTCAATGCCGCAGGCGGCTTTTCGGCGCCGGAAGCCTATGCCCATCACCGCGCGCTGCTGGCCACCCACCGCGACCAGTACGACCCGCGCGTGCTGGCGCGTATCGAGCGCGGCGCGGCCATGAGCGCCGCCGACTACATCGCACTGCATCGTGCCCGCCTGGACTGGATCGCACGCATGCAGGCGCGGCTGGCGCCGTTCCATGCCGTGGCCTGCCCGACGGTGCCAATGGTGGCGCCGCCGATCGCGCCGCTGATCGGCGACGATGCGCTGTTCTTCCGCACCAACGGACTGCTGCTGCGCAATCCATCGACCTTCAACTTCCTTGACGGTTGCTCGGTCTCGCTGCCATGCCAGGCGCCCGACGAACTGCCCGTGGGGCTGATGCTGTCCCATGGTCCGATGCGCGACGCGCAACTGCTGGGCACGGCCCTTGCATTGGAACCGATCGTTCAACCGTCACGGCACGGAGGCTGAGCCACCACCGCGCCGTGACCGCAATACCATCCCATGTCACAGACATTCCAGACATGGGATGGCGGCAGTTCCAGGTAGTTCCAACCCGCGCAGTCGGGCAGGCGCCCACGCGCAACACCAGGAGAGATCGAGATGCGAGTCAAGGCAATGGCAGTCGCGGCGGCGGCACTGCTGCTGGCCGCCACGGCGGCACGGGCGGATACCAAGTGGGACCTGCCAACCGGATACCCGGCCACCAACCTGCACACCGAAAACCTGCAGCAGATGGCCAACGACGTGGACAAGGCCACCGGCGGCAAGCTCAAGATCGTGATCCATCCGAACGGCTCGCTGCTCAAGGCCAACGAGATCAAGCGCGGCGTGCAGACTGGCCAGGTGCAGATGGGCGAGATCCTGATGTCGCTGCTGGCCAACGAGAACCCCGTGTTCGGCGTCGATGCGGTG
Organism: Cupriavidus sp.; assembly: GCF_057315035.1. Lineage (NCBI taxonomy): Bacteria > Pseudomonadati > Pseudomonadota > Betaproteobacteria > Burkholderiales > Burkholderiaceae > Cupriavidus > Cupriavidus sp. The sequence goes on from NZ_DBHKYV010000024.1 coordinate 120,431, forward strand.
CCCTTCCTGGCCACCAGCTATGGCGACTCGTACAAGCTCTGGCAAGCCTCGAAGCCCGTCACCGACAAGGTGCTCGATCGCCAGGGCATGAAGCTGCTCTACGCCGTGGCCTGGCCGCCGCAGGGCATCTATGCGAACAAGCCCATCAATAGCGCCACCGACATGAAGGGCCTCAAGTGGCGCGCCTACAACCCGGCCACCTCGAAGATCGCCGAACTGGTCAGCGCACAACCGGTGACCATCCAGGCCGCCGACCTCGCACAGGCACTGGCCACCGGCACCGTCAATTCGTTCATGTCGTCGGGTGCAACCGGCGTGGACACCAAGGTATGGGAATCGGTCAAGTACTTCTACACCGTGGATGCCTGGCTGCCCAAGAACATGCTGGTGGTCAGCAAGAAGGCGTTCAATGCGCTGGACAAGCCCACGCAGGACGCCCTGCTCAAGGCCGTTGCCGACGCCGAAAAGCGCGGCTGGCAGGTATCGGAGCAAAAGACCAAGGAATACCTGGCCACGCTGTCGAAGAATGGCATGACCGTGGCGCCGCCGTCCGCGCAACTGAAGTCCGACATGCAGAAGGTGGGCGAGACCATGGTCAATGAGTGGGCCAAGAGCGCCGGTGACGACGGCAAGGCCATTCTCGACGCGTACAGGAAGTAATCGCGGTACCAGAGTGAACAACCCGGTGTGGAAGCCATTGCGCCTCCGCACCGGGTTCCCGTGTTTTCGCAATCACGCGTCAAAGGTAGCCCGTCATTCCCATGGAAGCCCCCAATCTCCGCAAGCGATGGCTCGACCATCTGCTTGACCTGTTCGCCGCCCTCGGCGCGCTCTGTATCCTGGCCGTCTGCATCGTCATGATCGCGATGTCCATCTCGCGTGAAACCCTGATCGTCCTCAAGGGCGGCGACGACATCGTCGCATGGCTCTGTGCCGCATCCGCATTCCTGGTACTTGGCCAGACGTTCCAGCACGGTGGCATCGTGCGCGTGGAAATGCTGCTCGAAGCCGTCGGCCCCCGGCGCCGCTGGCTGCTCGAAGTGGTTTCGCTGTCGATCTGCCTGGTGTTTGCCGGCTATGCCGCATGGGCCCTTGGCACTTTCGCGTGGCAAAGCTGGGATATCGGCGATGTCTCGCAAGGCCAGATCGTGATCCCGCTGTGGATTCCACAGAGCTTTGCCGTGATCGGCGCGATCGGCTTCATGCTGGCAGTCGCTGACGAATGGCTGCGCGTGGTGCGCCGGCAAAAGCCGCGCTACCAGTTGGCCCAGGAAGCCAAGCTCGCCGCCGGCGATTTCGGGGAGACCATCTGATGAGCACCGTACTCGTAGCGCTGGTCCTGCTGCTGGTGATGATCGTCTTCCTGGCGATCGGCGCATGGATTCCCGTGGCGATCGCCGTCACCTCGTGGGTGGGCCTGGTGATTTTCTCCGACCACGACGCACTTGTGAACCTGGCCAATTCATGGTGGTCATCGAGCGCGTCATACACGCTAGCCTCGCTGCCGCTGTTCGTGTGGATGGGTGAGATCCTGTTCCGTACCAAGCTGTCAGAACAGATGTTCAACGGCCTGTCGCCCTGGCTGAACTGGCTGCCGGGACGGCTCATGCACGTGAACATCCTGGGCTGCGGCATCTTTGGCTCGGTCTCGGGGTCGTCGGCCGCCACCTGTGCGACGATTGCCAAGTCCGCCCTGCCCGAACTGACCCGGCGCGGCTACGACGAGCGCATCACGCTGGGTTCGCTGTCATGCGCGGGCACGCTGGGCATCCTGATTCCCCCGTCGATCACGATGGTTGTCTACGCGGTGTCGGCCGATGTGTCGATCATCCGCGTATTCCTGGCCGGCTTCCTGCCGGGGCTGCTGCTGATGTTGCTGTTCTCGGGCTATATCGTGGTCTGGGCGTTGATGAACCCGTCACGCACGCCCGCGGCGGAGACCTTCGGCTGGCGCGCGCGCATGGCCTCGATCCGCCAGTTGATGCCGTGCATCATCCTGATCGCGTTCATCACCTGGATCATGATGGCGGGCTACTCCACCGCCACCGAGGCCGCGGCCTATGGCGTGGTGGCATCGCTGGGGCTGGCCTGGGCCGGCGGTTCGCTCACGCGCAAGGCCTTCTGGGAAAGCCTGATGTCGGCCACGCGGCTGACCGCGATGATCATGTTCGTGCTTGGCGCCACCTCGTTCCTGTCGGTAACCATGAGTTTCACGGGCATTCCGCGCGCGCTGGCCGAATGGGTGGCCGCGCTGCACCTGTCGCCATGGGCGCTGATTGCGGTGCTGACCGTGATCTACATCATACTGGGCACCGCGCTGGACGGGATCTCGATGATCGCGCTGACCACGGCCACGGTCTTGCCGATGGTGCAGGCCGCCGGCTTCGATCTGGTATGGTTTGGCATCTTCATCGTGTTGCTGGTGGAAATCGCCGAGGTGACGCCGCCGGTCGGCTTCAACCTGTTCGTACTCCAGAGCATGACTGGCAAGGACAGTAACTACATCGCACGCGTGTCATTGCCGTTCTTCATGATGATGGTTGTTGCCATCGGCATCATCACGGTCTGGCCGACCGTGGTCACGTGGCTGCCCGACGTGGTGATGGCGAAGGAGCTAAAGTAACCAGCGGTCATCGACAGGATCGTTCATCGAGATGCATGTCATCGTCATCGGCGCAGGCGCCATTGGCGTCAGTTCCGCCTGGTACCTGCGCCAGGCAGGTTTTGCTGTCACGGTGCTGGAACGGCGCGGCGCCCCCGCGCAGGAAGCCAGCTTCGGCAACGCCGGCGTGGTTGCACCCGGCTATGTCACGCCATGGGCGGCCCCCGGCATGCCGAGCAAGATCATGCGCGCGTTGTTCCGGCGCGAATCGCCGGTCCTGTTCCGGCCCAGCGCCGACCCCGCGATGTGGCGCTGGATTGCACGCTGGCTGCGCGAATGCGATATCGAACGCTATCGCGCCAACAAGCTGCGCATGCAGCGTGTGGCGTTCTACAGCCGCGAATGCATGCACAGTCTGCGCGCCGAGCTGGAAATCGACTATGAGCAGTCGCGCGGCTACCTGCAGCTGTTCCGCACGCAGCAGGATCTCGACCTGGCCGCGCCGGCACTGGCCCTGCTGCGGGAAAACAAGGTCCCGCACCAGCTTGTGGATGCGGCCGCTTGCCGGCGGATCGAGCCGGGGCTGACCGATGACACGCCGCTGGCCGGCGGGCTGCACCTGCCCGACGATGAGTCGGGCAACTGCCCGATGTTCGTGCGCCGCCTGCACCAGCATGCCGAAGCTGCCGGCGTGACGTTCCGTTTCCAGACCGAAGTTGCCAGGCTGCGCGCGGGCAAGGACGGCGCATGGTCGGTCGAACTGCAGCCCACGCAACGCGGTGAAACACCGGAAGCCATTGCGGCCGACCGTGTGCTCGTGGCGGCCGGCATCGACAGCGCACGGCTGTTGCGCCCGTTGGGCCTGAGCGTGCCGCTCTATCCGGTCAAGGGGTACTCGGCCACGGTCCTGGTGCGTGATGAATTGCAGGCGCCACTGGGCGCACTGATGGACGAATCGTTCAAGGTGGCCATCACGCGCATGGGCAACCGGTTGCGCGTGGCGGGTACGGCCGAACTGGGCTCGCGCAAGCTGGACCTGCGTCCGGCCGCGCTGAACACGCTGATCAAGGTGGCGCGCGACTGGTTTCCGGTGGCAGGCAACTACCAGGAGGCCACGCTCTGGGCCGGCGCGCGGCCGATGCTGCCCGACGGGCCGCCGCTGATCGGCGCCACACGCGTGCCCGGACTGTTCCTGAACCTCGGACATGGCTCGACGGGGTGGGCGATGAGCTGCGGATCAGGCAAAATTGCCGCAGACCAGATTGCTGCCAGCGCTGGCCAGGGCGAAGGACCGGCCATCGACATGGAGGGCCTGACCCCTGCGCGCTACCGGCTGGCACCTGCGTGACAAGGCCATGGACACGAACGCCCCTCCCGC
>NZ_DBHKYV010000025.1:0-52526 GCF_057315035.1 Cupriavidus sp.
GGAAGTGTCAACCATGTCCTCGCACACCTGTCACCTATGTCCCCGGTCCATACACGCGGGAGAGGGGAGCACCCCCCTCAGCTTTTGGCGTTCTGCCGGTTTTTCCATTCCTCATACAGATCCGCATCGCCTTCCAATCGGACAGGCATGTACTCGATCTTCATCGACTGGTCAGCAAACGGCTTGGCCAGGTCGGCGTAGATCGCCGCTGTCGACAAGCCAAACGGTTCACCGTCGTCGTTCGAATAGGCGTACGTGACTTCGGCCACGCCAGCCAGCCGCATCGCCGCCATGCACATCGGACATGGATGACCGCTGGCATAGACCGCACTGCCGGCAAGGCCCGAACTACCCGGCTTCTGGCTTGCGGCGCGAATCGCATTGAGTTCGGCATGCGAGGTTGGGTCATTGGTCTTGTGGATTTCATTGACCGCGGTCGCCACGACTTCGCCGTCCTTGACGATCACTGCCCCGAACGGGCGGCCCCCGCTCTTCATGTTTGCCTGCGCCAGGCGGATCGCTTCGCGCAGGTATTGCTGTGCGTTCGTCATATCGCATCTCCAGATTCGTAGCCGACCAATAATAACCGCGCGATGTACTAAGCTCATAAAGGCTGCATTCTCCTGAAGGGGGCCGCCATGTCCCGCTTTCCCGCCTTTATGGTGGCCATGCTCGCCACGCTCGGTTCGGCCATCGCTGCCGAGCCGCCGTCGAGCGCGTTGACCATTACCTTCGTTCATCCCGAAACCTATACCGACGCGTCGAAATCGTACGGGTATGGCAGCGATCCCCATGTGCTCGATGCGATCCGCCAGCACCTGCAAAAGCTGGCCGCTCGCGAATTGCCGCCCGGTTATTCGCTGTCGATCGAAATCCTCGACGTCGACCTGGCCGGCTATGTCGACTGGCGCTATCGGGGCGAGGTGCGCGTGATCCGCGATGCCACCTGGCCACGCATGACGCTGCGCTACGCGCTCAGGCATGGTGACCAGACCATCGCCAGCGAGCAGGAGCGTATCAACAACATGAATTTCAACTGGGGCGTGAACCTGTATGGCTACAGCGACCCGCTGCGCTATGAAAAGGCCATGCTCGACGACTGGTTCGAGCGGGCCGTTGCGCGGCGCGTGCACGGTTGAGCGGCACGGCCTTTCATTTGCGTGATGCGGCAGGCCAACTAGACTGAAGCGATTGCAACCCGCGGCGGAGGCATGTCATGGCCGTATCCACGGAACACCCTGTCAGTCATTCCACGTTGGCATTCGGACGCATCTATGCCGACGAGGACGGCGAGTCACACTTCGGCGCATTGTCCTTCGAGATGACCGAGCGAAATTTTGCGCCGCCAGCGCCGGCGTTTCGTGTGTCGCGCATGGACGAGGCGGTGCGACAAGGCTTCCTGGTATTACCAACTGGATGGGTCGGCGAACTGCATCCGACACCGATGCGGATGTGGATCTTCATGCTCGATGGAGAGATGGAGTTCGAGGCATCCGACGGCAACCGTCGCTCATTGGTGCCGGGCAGCGCGCTGCTGCTTGAGGACACCCATGGCAAAGGCCATCGCAGCCATGTGATCGGCGGCAATATCGCTACGCTCGCCGTCGTGCAAATGCCGGTACCTGGCCGCTGAGCCCGCGGATGCCGACACCCGACCAGGCACCCGCTGCGCCACCTACACCACCCCCGCCAGGGGTGCCGGCTGGCTACCGGCAAGGCATCATCACGGCCATCACCGTTTTGCTGGGTTTTTCCCTGGCGTTCTGGCGCTTCTGGGGTTTCGAAAGCCCGGGCCACTGGCACGCCGGTTCCGTGCTGGCGGCGCTATGCCTGGTGCTTGCCGTGGTACTGCAGATCCTCGCGCTGTTTCGCGCACTGCGCATCGAAGACGAAGCTGTTGCCGAGTACCGCAAGACCGTGCGCTGGTTTATCGCCTCCGCGATCGCCCTGGTGCTGGGCCTGACACTGGCAATGATGGACGCGGCCATCCTCGATCAGGCCGGTTGAACGCAAGCCGGTTGATCGCAAAGGGCTTGGGCAATCACGTCTCGTTCGGATAACATGGCCGTCACTTGCCACATGCAAGATGTCCAGCCATCCGCAATGAGGAGTCGAAATGCGCCACCCTCGTCGTCTGGTTTATCCGTGTGTCATTGCGGCCGCCATCCTGGCTGCCACCCCTGCCCTGGCCTGCACCCGCGTGGTCTATCTGGGCGCCAATAACGATGTGATCACGGCCAGGTCGATGGACTGGAAGAACGACATCGACACCAATCTCTATATATTGCCGCGCGGCATTGCGCGCACCGGCGAGACGGGTCCCAATTCCATCAAATGGACCGCGAAATACGGCAGCCTCGTGGCCACCGGCTACGATGTCTCCACTACCGACGGCATGAACGAGAAAGGCCTGGCAACACAGCTGCTCTGGCTCGCGGAATCGCAGTACCCCCAGTTCGGCAAGAATTCGCGCCCAGGCCTGAGCATCGCCGCATGGGCGCAGTACGTGCTCGACAACTTCGCAACAGTCGCCGAGGCCGTGGCCGCGCTCGAGAAGGAACCGTTCACGATCGTCTCCGACAATGTGCCCGGAGAACAGCGCCTGACCACGCTGCACCTTTCGATGTCGGATGCATCCGGCGACAGCGCGATCGTCGAGTACATCCATGGCAAGCAGGTCATTCACCATGACCGCAAGTACCAGGTGATGACCAATTCGCCCACGTTCGACGAACAGCTCGCGCTCAACCAGTACTGGACGCAGATCGGGGGCACCACGTTCCTGCCCGGCACCAACCGCGCATCCGACCGCTTTGCGCGCGCATCGTTCTATGTGAATGCCATTCCAAAGAGCGAAGACCCCGTGGTGGCACTGGCAAGCGTTTTCAGCGTGATCCGCAATACGTCGGTGCCCTACGGCATCAACACCCCCAATGAACCGAATATCTCGTCCACGCGCTGGCGCACCGTGGTGGACCACAAGCGTCTGCTGTACTTCTTCGAGTCGGCGCTGACACCCAATACTTTCTGGGTCGACCTGAAGCAGCTGGACTTCGCTACCGGGGCACCGGTGAAGCGTCTGGACCTGGGAAAATCGCAGCGCAATACCTTCAATGGCGAGGTATCGAAGAGTTTCAAGCCAGCGCCGGCTTTTCGCTTCCTGGGGCTCGACAGCAACCGCGGAAGTTGAGGTTGGCCGTGCTAGGATCGGGGTTTTCCAGTATTCCAGACCAGCCCCCATGACCACGCTCTATGCAACCCTTGGCGTGCAAGCGGACGCCACGCTGGACGATATCAAGCGCGCCTACCGCCGGGCGGCGATGAAGTGGCATCCAGATCGCAACCCTGGCCGGGAGTCCGAGGCTCACGCGGTATTCCAGGAAGTGCGGGCTGCCTACGCGATTCTTTCCGATACCGAGCAGCGGCAAATCTACGACGACGTTTTCGAGCGCGAAATGCAACGCTGGCAAGCCGAGCATGCGGCGCAGGAAGCGCAGGAACGCGAAGCCCAGGAACAGGCAATGCGCGCCGCGCAGGAGCATTACGAGCAGATGGTTTCATTGGCAATGCGGTTTGCCGATGCGGGCCACAACCGCGACGTAGTGTTCGGCGTGCTGCTGGGCCACGACTGCGAGGCCGAACTCGCGGCCCGCATCGCGGACAGCGTCTGGGCCCTGCATCAGTCCCGCAACGCGACTGCGCAGGAGGTCGAGGAGCCTGAACCCGAGACTCCACACAAGAGCCAGTCCAATGCATTCGAGTCGTTCTGGCACGGCCTGTTCCGCTTCCATTCCTGAGCAGTACGCGCGTTGCTCAGTGCATTGCTCAAGTTGCCGGCCCGGAAAGCCGTAGAATCCTGCGGAGATCGTCTGGAGGATTACTTTCAATGAAGAAGGCTTTACTGTTTGCCGCCGCGCTGTGCGCGTCCGCTGCCAACGCCCAGTCGTCGGGCAATGCGGCGGCACCGCTGGGCCTGGAACTCGGCAAGACCAAGTGTGCGAAGTTGACACCGGGGCCGAACCGCGAGAAGGCCGGCACCGCGCAATGGGCCGGCGGTGACGCAATCGAAATCCGCAACCTGGACCGCTTCAACCTGCCCGGGCTGACCCGCGCGATTGTCAATTGCGATAACCAGGACAATGTTGCGCTCGTCACGCTGACCTTCGAGCGCTCGGCGCTTGACGAAGTCAGCCAGAAGCTCGACGCCCACTATGCGTCGAAGCGCAAGACCGAGCCCGGCGCCCAGAACGGCTACGCCGAGTGGGCCGCGTCGAACGGCAGCCTCGAACTGCTCTACGCGCGCGATGGCAAACAATTTACCGTGGCGTACTGGGGCATCGGCGCCAAGGCCAAGTACTTTGCCTACGGCGCCCATGACAAGGCACCGGCGGCACCCGCACCCGCACCCGCGAAGCAGCCCGCTCCGCTGTAAGCCCGTTCCCCTTCCCTCAGCCCTTTCCAAGCGGTGGCCGGGACAGAAACCCGGCCATATTGCTTAGCTTTGCCAGTTCGTTGGCCGCTTCGATCAGTAGTGCCGAGTGTTCGTGGATCCGGGCGGCGGTCAGGCGCGTCCTGGGTCCTGCCAGACTGATGACGCCAACGCAGCGGGAGCCACGAATCACCGGGACCGCCACGGCCGCCATGCGCGCGGCAAACACCTCGTCGATCATCGCATAGCCGCGTACTCGCGCCGCATGCAGGAAGCCCAGCAGCGCTTTCAAGGTGGTGGGAGCGTTGGGTCCGAACTCATTGGGCTGTCCGAAACCCTGTTTCATTACCAGCGCCACCGCGTCTTCGTCGGACATCGTCATCAGCCACGCGTGACCCGTTGACGTGCAGGATAGCCGTGCGGCAACGCCCATATCCGGGTCATAGCGAAATCCGGTGCGCTGTCCGTCGGCCTTCGCTACCCAGATGATGGCCTCGCCATCGACCAATGACAGGCGTGCCAACTCACCGGTCTGCACCGCGATGCGTTCGATGATGGGCTGCGCAATATCGGCGATACCGGTCAGGCTCAGGAACTCCAGTCCATTCGATGTCATGCGCATCGTCAGGATATAGCGGCTATGTTCCACCAGTTGGCGCACATAGCCGCCCTCGACAAGCTCGGCCAACACGCGATGGCACGTGCTGCGCGGCAGGTCCAGCGCGTCCGCGATCGCTACCAGCCCTACGCCCTCACCCTGCGAGGCCAGGAAATCAAGAATCCTCAGTCCGGCTTTCAGTGACATTTTTCATGATACGAAATAGAGTTCCGGTATGGAACGCGGCACCCCTGCCGCGCAAACAATAGCAGTGCACGCAACGCGTAGCAATGCAGACAAGATACTCATAACAGGGGAGACAACATGTCAGTACTAGCTGACTCGAATATCGCGGCCGGTGAGGAAGCTGGCCAGCAGGCGTCGATGGCGAAGCGCGCGGTGGCCGGCGCGACCATCGGCACCGCGCTCGAATGGTTTGACTTCGCGCTCTACGGCGTGGTGGCAGCCACGATTTTTCCGAAGCTGTTTTTCCCGTCGCTGGACCCTACCGCGTCGTTGCTCGCCTCACTGGCAAGCTTCTGGGCCGGCCTCGCGGCGCGACCACTGGGCGCAATCATCTGCGGCATCCTTGGCGACCGCTGGGGTCGCCGCAACCTGATGCTGATTACGGTGTCGGTAATGGGTGTGTCGTCATTCCTGATGGGGCTGCTGCCGACCTACCAGCAAGTGGGCATTCTTGCCCCGATCCTGCTGGTCAGCCTGCGCATCGTCCAGGGTTTCGCATTGGGCGGCGAATCCACGGGTGCCCAGTTGATGGCGGTCGAGCACGCTGCCCCCGATCGCCGCGGCCTGTTCTCGGGGTTCCTCGGCATCTGCTCGCCGTTGAGCCAGATCCTGGCCAACCTGACCTTGTTCGCACTCGCGGCGGCACTGTCGCCCGAAGACTTCGAGTCGTTCGGCTGGCGGATTCCGTTTCTCGCAAGCTTCGTGCTCGTGATCCTGGGTATCTATATCCGCATGAAGGTCAGCGAGACTCCGGCATTCCAGGCGCTCAAGAAAAGCGGCCAACCAGTGCGCACCGGCAATCCGCTAGGCATCGTCTTCAAGTATCACTGGAAAACCGCGCTGCGACTGACGCTGTTCTTCTGCGGCCCCGCTGCGCTGTTCTACCTGATCGTGGTGTTCTCGCTCAGCTACCTGACCCGCAACCTCGGCGTGCCCAAGCAGACCGGCTTCATGTTCCTGATGGTCGCCAATGCATGCGCCATTGTCGGCGCACTGGCGGGTGGGTATCTCAGCGATCGGATCGGACGCAAGCGCGCCCTGCTGATCGGGTCGTTCTGCACGCTGGTCTGCTGCCTGATCTATTTTCCGATCCTGAACCAGCATTCGATCGGCATGACCATGGCCATCATGGGCGCCTTCCTGGGATTCACGCAGTTCCAGAGCGGCATTCAGCCGGTGTGGTTCGCGGAGTCGTTCCCCACCGAGGCGCGCTACACGGGCTCGGCACTGTCGTACTCAGGCGCCAACCTGCTGACCGGGGGCCCGATGCCGATCATCGCCGTGGCCTTGCTCGAAACGTTCCATGGATCGCCGTGGGCCATCGTCGCGGTCTGTGGCTCGCTGAACCTGCTCTCTTTCATCATGATCGCCATTTCCCGCGAAACCCGGGGAACGGCGCTGGAAACCAGCCACGCGCACTAAGCATGAATCGAAAACTCTACATCCTCAATGGCTCCAACCTGAACATGCTGGGCGTCAGGGAACCCCATATCTATGGCAGCACCACGCTCAAGGATATCGAGCAGAACTGCCTGGCCATGGCCGAATCCCTCAAGTTCGATTGTGTGTTCCGGCAGACCAACAGCGAAAGCGAACTCATCGAATGGATTCAGGAGGCGTACTTCCAGGATGCGGCGCTGATCATCAATCCTGCCGGCTTCTCGTTCGGACGAATTCCGGTACTCGATGCAGTCAAGCTGATCCGCAGACCAGTGGTCGAAGTTCATATCAGCAATATTCACCGACGCTCGGAGGAGTACCGGCATTCGACAATTTCGGTGGCCGCCACGGCAGTGATTTGCGGGGCAGGCGCCAATGGCTACCTGCTGGCCATGCGGGCAGTAGAAGATCTGTGGGCGCAGCAGGGAACAACAGCTTGAAATACTGATGATGTGCTCCCCTCTCCCGCGCAGCGGGAGAGGGGAGCCAAAAACTCGCAACTACTCTGCCACCAGCAGCGTTAGCGCGGCCCCTCCCACCAGCACCAGACTCAGCGCCCACACCGCGTCCAGATTGAACCAGCTGCGCCCCACGAAGCGCGGTCCAAGGTAGCGCCACGTCAGCCAGGACAGCGTGCCGCCGGCCATCAGCATGGCCGCCGTATGTACCGCCGCCACGAGCAGGGCCATGCCCACATTGCCAAAGGCCAGCGCACCAGCCGCAAGATGCCCGGCGTCCGACTGCTTGCACAGGCCAAGGTAGATCGGCACCAGCATCAGACCGGCACCATGTGCAATCGCGATTGCAAACGACCACAGTGCGAGTCGCGATGGCGGGATGCGTGACAACGTGCGTGGGTGACGGCGCCGCGCGAGCAGCAGCAGACCGTACGCAATCACCAGCACACACGCGCCAAAGCGGATCTGCGTTTCCCAGGCGACCAATGACGCCAGCACGCCGAACGGCAAGGTCACGGCCAATATCGCCAGCGCATGACCAATCCCAAGATAGCCGAGCGCGGTGAACATGGCAGGCTGGCTGCGCACGAGCATGCCGCTGGAAACCGCCAGCGGCCACCCCATCGCCGGGTTAAGGCCATGGTACAGGCCGCTCGCCAGCACTGCCGCCCAGAGGCCTCCCTGCTCCCAGGCTGGTGTCAAGCGTTCACCGACGGATAGCAGAACGAATCCGTCGAGCAGTCGCCACCTTCGAGGCGAATCTGGTGCGCACGGTAGCCGTCCGGGAAAGTCACGCGAAAGTCTTTGGCCAGCGTCAGGCCGCCATCGGCACCGGCGTTCGCCATGACCTGCATGCCGGGCACACCATCGGGGTAGAACTGGTTATCCCAGGTCGAATAGAGCGAGTTGGTCCAGTAGACGCGACGGCCATCGCGGCTGATCTCCACCATTTGCGGACCACCGGCGAATGCAGTGCCATCCGGATGCGGCGTACGCCGCGCGATACCACCCAAATGGACCGAGCCAGAAAGCTTCGGCTTGCGCGGATCGCTGACATCGTACTGGCGCATCTCACCCGTCCCCCAGCACGATACATAGAGAAAGCGGTCGTCCATCGACAGATCGATATCGGTCACCAGCGGCGGTACCGCGCCAAAGCCCTGCAGCAGCGGCGGCAGGTCGTCCTTCGCCGCGGGTTCGGCCGGGATCGTGGCCGTCTTCTCGATATGGAACTGGCCGCCTTCGCGCCACCAGGTCCAGATCGATCCCTCAAGGTTCGTGGTATCGACAACCACACCGACAAAGCCATACTCACGCACCGGATCATGTGCCGGCCGCACTTCGAGCGCCATCTGGTGCTGTGCGCCAAGATCCAGCGTCTGCACATTGCGCCGCGCGCGCAGGTCCCAGAAATGCAGCCGGTGTCCGTAGCGGTTGCCGAGCAGGTCTTCGGGCACCAGCCCGTTCTCGAACTGCGGCGGCAGCGCCCATTCGCTGGACACCATGTAGTCGCGTGGCAGGTTCCACCAGAAGTCGTAGTGCTTTTCCTGCGCGCCGCGCTCGATTTCCCAGCGGCCCAGTACCTCGAAGGTCTCGCAATCCATGATGAAGATGCCGGGCGCACCTTCGGTGCCATCGGCACCACCCCCGCCAAGGGTACTGATGTAGATACCTTCGGGCCCGCAGTGCACGGTATGCGGCCGCGAGTAACCGGTCTTGCGGAAAATCTCTTCTGGCTCGATCACCTTGTGCATCGCTGCCTGCGTCGGATGCGGCTTGGTGTCGACGATATAGATACGCGAGCTGCGCATGCCCGGAATGATCAGGAAACGTCGCTCCAGGAATGCGTGGCCGGTCAGCGGCGACAGGGCCGACGAACACGCGTTCCAGCCGAAGTGATGCAGTTCGTCGCCCTTTTCCGTCATCGGCACGGTATGCACCACGTTGCCGTAGCGCGGCGAGTTTGGGTCGACGTCGATGACCGCGAGCGCATCGGGCTGTGTGCCATCGGGGCGTAGCAGCAATGTGTAGGCGTAGGTTTCCACCGGCGCTTCCATCGCCAGCCGTGGCGAGGCATGAAACGTCGGATCTGGCCGCAGGTTCATGGTGGAGCCTCCTTGGCGCCGAAGTGGCGTGCGAGCCTACCTAGCCTAGGACGGCATCTCCCGTACGTCAACGCGGCGCTTCGAGCTTAGTCACGCAAGCGGCGCATGCGAACGAAGAAATCCGCATGCCGATATGCCACCTCATCCGATAACAAACACCAGAATCCTTCGTTCTGACCGCACCGTGCCCGCGCGTATCGTTGGACCTCCCTTCACTACGACACGCGCCCCGATGACCGTGCCCCACAATCCCGCGCGCCGCACCGCCATGATCCGCGCTGCGCGCCAAGGCCTCGGCGCCGCTGCCCTGTTTTCAACCTTCGGCGCATCGGCCAGCGCGCGCCCCGATGTGATCCGCATCGGCGTGGCCCAACCGGCTACCGGTACCCCGCCGACCTTCGCCGGAAGCTCGCTGTCGATCGCGCATGCCAAGGGCTGGGTCGAGGAAGCATTCAAACCGGCCGGCACACGTGTGGAGTGGTTCTTCTTCAAGGGTGCCGGGCCGGCGGTCAACGAGGCCTTGACCAACCGGCAACTCGACTTCGCGCTGCAGGGTGACCTGCCGTCGATCGTTGCGCGCGCGGCCGGCCTGAAGACAAAGCTGGTACTGGCCACCGGCGTGCGCGCCAACATCTATATCGGTGTGCCACCCGATTCGCCACTGAAGTCGGTAGCCGATCTGCGCGGCAAGCGGGTATCGCTGTTCAAGGGCACCAACATGCATCTGCCGGCGCTGCGGCTGCTGGAGGCCAACGGCCTGACCGACAAGGACCTGCGCCTGCTGAACCTGGACACTGCCGGCTACCTGGCGGCGCTCAGCACACGCGATATCGATGCGGCCATCGGCGCCATGGATATCTTGCGCCTGCGCGACAAGGGTGCGGTACGCATCCTCTTCAGCAGCAAGAACCAGTCGCCAATCTACACGCGGCAGAGTCATGTACTGGTAACCGAGGACTTCAGCAACCGCTATCCGGAAGCCACCCAGCAGTTCGTCAAGACCGCCGTCGAAGCTGCGCGCTGGGCCTCGGACGAAACGCATCGTGAAGAGGTACTACGCACGTGGGCGCGAGCCGGCACGCCATACGAACACTGGAAGGAGGACTTCGATGGCGAACCACTGCGCGTGCGCCTGAATCCGAACTTCGATCCGTTCCTGGTCTCGCGCTACAAGGACGCCAGCGAGCAGGCCTACCGCTTCCGCCTGAGCCGCGCACGGTTCGACGTGGACCAGTGGATCGACCAGCGCTATCTGAAGGCCGCGCTGAACGACCTGAGCCTGCAGAGTTACTGGCCGATCTATCAACCGAACGGCAAGATCCTGGGAGCCTGACGATGGCCGCCAATCCGATAGCGCTAGAAGCCCCGACCACCGCTGTCACCGCAGTTGCGGCGCCAACCTCAGCGACAGCGGAGCGCCACGTGCTTGCACGTTGGCTCGGCAACACGTTGCTGGCGTGGCCCGTGCCACTGGCCCTGCTGGCGCTCTGGTACCTTGCCGCACGCTACGAGTGGGTCCCGCCACAGGTTCTGCCGGCACCCGACGCCGTGCTGCAAACACTCGACGAGTTGTATCGCAGCGGAGAGCTGTGGTCCAACCTGCAGGTCAGCGCTTTGCGCGTACTCGGTGGCTTCGCGGTGGGGCTGTCCGGCGGATTGGCACTGGGCGCCGCCATGGGTCTGTCGCCGCGCTTTCGCGACTACGTCTATCCGACGTTCAAGGCGTTCAGCCAGGTGCCGGTGCTCGGCTGGTTGCCGTTGCTGATGCTGCTGGTCGGCATCGACGAGGCGCTCAAGATCATCCTGATCGCGAAGGCCGCGCTGGTACCGATCGCGATCAACACTTGCAAGGGCATCGAGAACGTACCGGCGCGCTATCTGGAAGTGGCCCGTGTGCTCAGGCTGACGCGCTGGCAGACACTCTCGCGGGTGGTGGTGCCCGCCGCTGCGGCGCCGATATGGAACGGCGTTCGCTACGGACTGACCCACGCCTGGCTGGCGCTGGTGGTAGTGGAACTGCTGGCGTCATCGGAAGGGCTTGGCTACATGATCGTCTACGGACGCCAGCTGTTCCAGCTGGACATGGTGATCGCCGCGGTGATCGTGGTTGGCGTGGTGGGCTTCACGCTGGACAAGGTTCTGGCCATTGCCGAACAGGCCGTGCTGCGCTGGCGCAAGCCTGGCTTCTGAGGAGACTCCACCATGACGACTCCCGCAACGCCTGCAATCCCCCGGGTACTGCGCGGCTGGATACTGCCTTTGACGTTGCTCGCACTATGGTGGGCTGCCGTGGCATTCGGCTGGTCCACTTCTCCGCTACTGGTACCGGTCTCGAAGGTCTGGGCCACTGCCGTTGACCAGGTCGCCACAGGCAAGCTGTTCGTCGCGCTGCAGGCAAGCCTGTGGCGGGACCTGGCAGGCTTCACGATCGGGTCGATCGCCGGCCTGATGTTCGGCGCGGCGCTGGGGCTCTCGCGCCTGTTCGAGAAGCTCGTGGGGCCGACCTTTCATACCGTCAAGCAGATCTCGCTGTTCGCATGGATTCCGCTGATCTCGGTCTGGTTCGGGCTCGGCGATGCGGCCAAGGTGGTGTTCCTCTCGCTCGCCGCGTTCTTCCCGGTGGTACTGAACACGTTCGAAGGTATCCGAGCGGTACCGGCGGACCTGCTCGAAGTCGCGCGCGTGCTGCGCTTCTCGCGCTGGCAGACCTTAAGGCGCGTGGTGCTTCCGGCTGCTTCGCCTTCCATCTTCGCGGGCATTCATCTGGCGCTGATCTACGCGTGGCTGGCCACGCTGGGCGCCGAGTACCTGCTCGTGGCGGGCAAGGGTATCGGCAACACGATGACCGATGGCCGCGAGAATTTCTGGATGGACCTGGTGCTCTTCGGCGTGATCGTGGTCGGCATGGTCGGCTTTACGCTGAACTGGATTGCCGCCCGCATCGAAGCCTACCTGCTGCGCTGGCGCGGCCGCTCGGTTGCGGCTGCATAACCCCTATCAATCGGAGTCGTCATGCCCCACGCCGGCACACTCAATATCACGCACCTGCACAAGCACTACGACGTCAAGGGCAAGACCTTGCCAGTCCTGGAGGACGTGTCGCTGTCCATCGCCCCCGGTGAATTCGTCAGCATCGTAGGTGCCAGCGGTTGCGGCAAATCCACGCTGCTGCGTCTGGTGGTGGGCCTGGAAGACGAATATCGTGGCGAGATCCGCCTCGATGGGCAGCGCGTGGTCGGCACCAGCCTGCAACGCGGCATCGTGTTTCAGGAACACCGGCTGTTTCCGTGGCTGACCGTATCGCAAAACATCGCCCTGGCACTGATCAACAGCCCGCTCAGCGAAGGCGACAAATTCCGCACCGTGCAGTCGCACATCGCACTGGTCGGCCTGGAAGGCTTTGAGGGCGCCTATCCCTATCAACTGTCCGGTGGCATGTCCCAGCGCGTGGCCATTGCGCGCGCATTGGTAACACGCCCGGAAATCCTGCTGCTCGACGAACCGTTCGGCGCGCTCGATGCACTGACTCGCGCCCATCTGCAGCAGGAACTGCAACGTATCTGGCAGGCCGAGGGCATCACCATGATCCTCGTCACGCACGATGTCGAGGAAGCGGTGTTCCTGGGTGACCGGGTCGTCGTGATGGAACCGCGACCGGGCCGCATCCACCGCATCGTTCCCGTAGACCTGCCACACCCACGTGACCGCGCGTCGCCGGAGTTCGCCCGTGCGCGTGACAGCGTCATGCGCGAATTCCACGCCCAGAAAACCGTATCCCATTGATATCTTCCAGGAGCCTCTGATGACCCAATCGCTTCCTCACATCGATCTCGACGTTCATCCCGTTGCCGGCCGGATTGGCGCGGAAGTGCGCGGCGTCCGGCTCGATGGCGATTTGCCGCCGGCCGCCTTCGATGCCATCCGCATCGCGCTGCTGCGGCACAAGGTACTGTTCTTCCGTCATCAGGAGCATCTCGACGACGCCGCGCAGGAAGCCTTCGGCAAGCTGTTCGGTACACCGGTGGCGCACCCCACGGTCCCGGTGCAGGACGGCACCGATTACCTGCTCGAACTCGATTCCCGGCATGGTGGCCGCGCGAACTCGTGGCATACCGATGTGACGTTCGACCTCGCCTACCCGCAGGTATCGGTGCTGCGCGCAGTCAAGGTTCCAGCCGCCGGCGGTGACACGGTCTGGGCCAACACGGCAGCGGCCTACCAGGACCTGCCCCAACCGTTGCGGGATCTGGCCGATACACTCTGGGCATTGCATACCAATGACTACGACTATGCAGCCTCACGCCCGCAACCGGATAGTGAAGGCGCGCGCCGTTATCGCGAGGTCTTCACCTCCACGCTCTATGAGACCGAGCATCCGGTGGTGCGCGTGCATCCCGAGACCGGCGAGCGCACGCTGGTTCTTGGCCACTTCGTCAAGAAACTGCTCGGCTACTCATCGGTAGATTCGGCACATCTGGTGTCCCTGCTTCAAGGGCATGTGCACAGGCTTGAGAACACCGTGCGCTGGCGCTGGCAGGCTGGCGATGTGGCCATCTGGGACAACCGCGCCACGCAGCACTATGCCATCAACGACTACGGCGATGCGCATCGCATCGTGCGCCGTGTGACCATTGCCGGCGACGTACCGGTCAGCGTCGCGGGCGAGCCAAGCCGCGCCATCAAGCCGGTACCCGCACAGGATAGCCTTCAACAACGCAAGGCGGCCTGAACATGAGCACGGTTCCGCGACAACTCCATCTGGGCGCATTCGTGATGGCTACCGGACACCACGTGGCCGGATGGCGCCATCCTGAAGCGCATGCCGACGCCGGCCGCAGCCTGGCACACTATGCCGCGCTGGCCAGGCGCGCCGAGGCCGCCGGCTTCGACGCGCTGTTCCTGGCCGATGGCGTGGCAATACGCGGCATGGATGATGCCACGCTGCCACACACCGCGCGTGGCGCGACCTTCGAGCCATTGACCCTGCTTTCGGCACTGGCTGCGGTCACGCAACGCATTGGCCTGGTGGCCACCGTGTCCACCACATACAACGAGCCGTATCACGTGGCGCGCAAGTTCGCATCGCTCGATCACCTGAGCGGTGGACGCGCGGGCTGGAACGTGGTGACGTCCTGGTCCGATGCCGAAGCACGCAACTTCAATCTCGACCGCCATCCCGAACATGCGGACCGCTACGCGCGCGCCGAGGAATTCGTCGACGTGGTGACCGGCCTCTGGGATAGCTGGGAAGACGATGCCTTTGCCTATGACAAGGCCAGTGGGGTTCACTTCGACGCCACGAAGCTGCATCGGCTCGATCATCGCGGCAAGCACTTCCAGGTGCGCGGCCCGCTCAACGTTGCGCGCCCGCCGCAAGGCCATCCCGTGATCGTGCAGGCCGGTTCATCCGAAGCCGGACAGGAATTGGCCGCGCGTACCGCGGAGGTCATCTTCACCGCGCAGCAGTCTCTGGAGGGTGCACGGGCGTTCTACAAAGGTCTGAAGGGCAGGCTCGCGCGCTATGGGCGCTCGCCGGACCAGCTCAAGATCCTGCCCGGTGTGTTTCCGGTGGTCGGCCGCAGCACCGCGGAGGCTGAAGAAAAGTTTGAAGCGTTACAGGAACTCGTGCTGCCGTCTGTCGGGCTTGCATTGCTGTCACAACACCTGGGTGGCGTCGACCTGAGCGGATATCCCCTGGACGGGCCGCTGCCCGAGAATCTGCAGGAGCCGAACGGTGCCAAGAGCCGCTTCCAGCTGGTGACCGGGCTAGCGCGCGAAGAAGGCCTGACGATCCGGCAGTTGTACCGGCGCGTGGCAACGGCACGCGGGCACTGGTCAATCCACGGCACACCCGCGCAGATCGTCGACCAGTTGCAGGCGTGGTTCGAAGGAGAAGCTGCCGACGGCTTCAATGTGATGCCTCCCTGGCTGCCGGGCGGGCTCGACGACTTTATCGAACTGGTGCTGCCCGAACTACGCCGGCGCGGGTTGTTCCGCGAGCAATACACGGGTACCACCCTACGCGAACACCTCGGACTGGCGCGCCCCGCCGGCCGCACCGGCGTACGCGTGGCGGCATAGGCAACTCAGCGCCGCGCGGTCACGCCAGTTCGGCGTAGCCGCGCAGGCGCGCTTCCTGCGCCATCGCCGCAATCGGAAAATAGTCGGCCGCGGTGGTGCGCACGACGTCCTCCATGCGCAGGCGTGAACGCAGGCCCGGGTCTTCCTGCAGCACCTGTCGCAGCGCTACCCTGACCTGGCGCACCAGTGACGAACGGGCGCGTCGCGAGGCAATGAACGGCAGTCCCGGCACTGCACGCGTGATACCGATCTGCCGCAGGCCGTCCACCACCTGCGGGTGGTACTCGGCCGCGAATGCCAGCGTCACGCAATCGATCGCCGCCACATCGGCGTCGCCGCTCTTGACTGCGGCCAGCGAGCCCAGATGCGAACCCGTGCGTACTACACCTGCAAAGAAGCGGCCGTGATTGGCCAGCGGTGCCACGGCATGGCGTAGTGCGTTCATGCCGCTATGCGAATCCGGGCCGTTGCACGCAGCCCGTGCGCCGCGACACGACGCCAGCGTGGCCGGCCCGTCCGCATCGCGCACGACGATGGCGCTGCGATAGCTCTGCCGGTGACACCCCGGCACCTTGAAGCGTGGCGTACCGATCAGCCTGACATACGGCGCCAAGCCGTGAACCAGTGGATATCCGCAGGTTTGCGACAACAGCACGTCGTCACGCCGCCAGAACGCATGCAACGCGTCGGCGCCCTCGCCGGGATCCACGGCACTGAGGATCACCGAGCCCCGTTCGCGCGCCAGCAACTGGCCCACGCGATCGATCAATGCGAGCCAGTCCTCGCGCAACGATGCCGAGACGTTGTACATCGGCAGCGCTGCTACCCATCGTTCAGGCTTCGCCATAAGGAGATATCAGGTCAGGTGGTGGCAGGTCGGCATGCCGTGCGGACGGCTTGTGAAACAGTGGATGTGCAACCGGCGCCACGGCTCGCCACGCATAGCGGACCAGCCACTCGCGATAACCGCGCACGAAGAAGCCGTCGTTACGCGCCAGGTAGTCATGCGCGCGACGCCGATAGACCCACGCCAACGCAAACCACGGCACTGCAGGCAGGTCGTGATGCACCAGGTGGTAGTTGTTGTTCAGGAACAGCAGGCGCCAGCCCAATCCGGCATCATTGATCACACTGCGCGCCGCAAGTGAATCGCTGGCCCGATGCTCGTGGAACGAGCGGATCGCCGCCAGCGACAACGCCGGATACGCAACGCCGGCCAGCACCAGCCAGACCGGCATGCCGCACGATGTCTGCAACCATGCCAGCAATGCGCCGAGCAGCGTCAGGTGCGTGAGCCACGCCGGCACATCGTGCCAGTCGCCGGCGCGGAGCCTGGCAACCGCGTCAACGGCAATGGCACCGATCGAAAACGCAGGTTGCAACAGCACGCGCCCTGCCATGGTGTTGCGCACGGCATAGAGCCGACGCATCGCCGGACTCGCGGCATGCCAGTCTCCTGCATAGAGAAAATAGCTTTCCGGGTCGGCGGCGGGCTCCGTCAATTCAGCCGCGTGGTGCTGCAGATGCGCGCGACGGTACAGCCGGTACGGCAACCATATGCCCAGCGGTGCAATGCCGAACAACGCGTTGAGCCATGGCAGGCGCGTGGGATGCCCGTGCAGCAATTCATGCTGCAACGACAGGAACCACGTGGTGCATAGCGTCAGCAACAGGCATGCGAGCGGCAGCCCCAGCCTCACGGCATTGGCGGCAACTCCGAACCATGCAGCGTACACCGCGACAATCAGGATCCACGTCGGCAATTCGGAACGCCAAAGCCAATGGCGACCAGCACGTGCCAGCTCCACGCGCTGGCGGTCGTCGAGATAGGTGGCCATCGGTTCCGCCAACGCTGTGTCAATGAAGACGCAGGATACGGGGAGCCATACCGATGCGGGAACGAAGCATTGTCTCTAACGTTATGCGAACGGAAACCGGCTTTGCTAAGTTGGAATCGTTCTTTGACGCGTTTGAGCGCGGCTTCGCAAAATTCTTCCCACGCAGCTTCAGTTGCCAACGACTTTCATAAGAGAAAAGGGAGCCAGATGATTATCAAGACAGGGATCCGTGCGCTTGTGGCACTGCTGGCGTTCGGCATCGTACAGGCTTCGAACGCAGCCGATGCGGACAAGAAGGAAATTCGTTTTGGCGCCACGGCAGGCCCGTACGCAGACCAGGTTCGCTACGGCATCAAGCCGGTGCTGGAGCAACGTGGCTACAAGGTCACCATCATCGAGTTCAGCGACTACGTGCAACCAAACCTGGCGCTGGCCGACGGAGCGATTGATGCCAATGCATTCCAGCACGTGGTGTACCTGAAGAAATTCTCGGCGGATCGCAAGCTGCAACTGTCGGAGTTGATCCAGGTCCCCACCGCACCGATCGGCATCTACAGCCGCAAACACAAGACCCTGACGGAAGTGAAACCCGGAGCCACCGTGTCACTGCCGAACGACCCTACAAATCTCGCGCGTGCAATCGCCATCCTGCAACAGATCGGCTGGGTCACGCTCAAGCCGGGCACTGATACCGTGCGCGCATCGGAACGCGATATCGAAGGCAATCCGCACAAACTCAAGCTGATCCAGCTGGAAGCCGCACAACTGCCGCGCTCACTCGACGACGTTGACTACGCGTTCGTCAACGGCAACTTTGCCTTGGCCGCAGGCCTGAAACTGACCACGGCACTGACACTCGAAAAGATCCCGGACTACTACATGAACCTGGTGGCCGTGCGTAGCGACGACCTGAACAAGCCCTTCGTGGCCGACATCCGCGACGCCTATCGCTCCGCTGAATTCAAGTCGGTCACGCAACAGCGCTTCGCGGGCTTCGTGCCGCCGGCTTATCAGCGTTGAGGGTGGGCTACCATCTCTCGTGATGCCCCTGGTTGTCTCCCCTCTCCCGCGCGCGGGAGAGGGGAGCAAGATGTGGTCCCTCATTCGGCCTTTGGCTTACGGAAATGCTCTTCCACAAGCCTGGCCGATTCTTCCCACAGCACCGGCGCTCCACGCTCGATAGGTGGTCGATAGCGGGCCAAGGCTTGCTCTTCGGTGACGTGACACTCGACCCAACTGCCGCCTCCGGTTGCGGCGTTGTGAAGTAGCGGCTGGAAGCGGTCCAACGATTTTGCGAAGATGGCGTCGTCGCTTTGCGTCGCCTCGAACTCGGCCCACAGACTGCGAAACTCCGCGGCTTGCGCGTCTGGCAGCAATGAGAAAATCCGCTCGGCCGCCTGCTCCTCCCGTTCCGCCTGACCGGCCTGGGCTGCCGGGTCATGAAACGGAACATCGCCCGCATCGATCTCCACAATGTCATGGATCAGGAGCATCTTCACCACGCGCAACACATCAACAGGTGCTGCTGCATGCTCCGACAGGACCAGCGCATACATGGCGAGGTGCCACGAATGTTCGGCACTGTTTTCCCGACGCGACTGATTGATAAGCGGCGTCATGCGCACGACACTCTTCAGCAGATCAATCTCCCGGAGAAATGACAGCTGGCGTTCCAGGTTGGCGAGGTTCACGATAAATGCGGGCGGTGTGGGATATGCTCGGAATTCTAGCAGCGCGGGGCGACAGCGCATCTTAGACTGGCTACAATAGGCCATACATTTTGCCTGCTCAGTCTCATGGACCACCCACTGCGCGCCACTCTGGCCAACGAACTACATGCGCGCCCCTTCTTGCGCCTTGAAGGCTCCGTAGCCCTCGCACATCTGGCTGTTTATGCAGAGGACAATTCAACGGTTCACGATGTATTGCTGCGAGACCTATGCGCGCTTTCCGGTCTGCCTGAGCCGGCGGACCGTTGCACTCACTATGCTGCGAACTGGAGCGAGCATCGACAGCTGAAGTGGGAGCGTCATACCGAGTTCTCCACGTACACCTTTGTGGCAGCGCGCGACGATGGCGATTATTTCTCGGACCTGGCTACGGAGCACGTGCCACAGGAATGGTTTGCAGGCATCGCGGGTAAGCGCTTCGTGGGTATCCGCATGGAGCTCGTCTCTGGTTCGCGCGCTCCCGAGGCACGTGCCAACTACCGGCAGTGGATTGATGGTCCCATCGCCGCCGGCAGTCGCGTGCTGGGCAATGGGGAGGTATTTTGCGACTGGACGATCAAACCCGACAGCTTCTCGCGCTTTCTCATCATTGATGACGGCTTCCGCGAGGCCCAGAGTGGTCGGCTGCTTCAGCGTCTCTACGAGATTGAGACCTATCGCATGATGGCGCTGCTGGCGTTGCCGGAGGCACGCCAGCTTGGGCAGTCTCTTGATACGCTGCAGCGGACACTAGGGGTGCTCCTCAAGAGCATGGACCGTGACCAGGCGGACCGCGACGACTCGCAGTTGCTGGGCGACCTGACCCATCTCGCGGTACGCAGTGAAGCGTTGGCTGACTGCGGCCATCGATTCAGCGCCAGCCGCGCGTACGAAAAGCTGGTGCTGGCACGGATTCAGGAGCTTCGCGAGGAGCGCATCGATGGAATTCCCACCATCGCGGAGTTCATGGAGCGACGATTCGCGCCGGCGATGGATACATGCAAGGCAAGCTGGAACCGCCTGGAACAGTTCACTGTCCGCGTTGCACGCGCAGTTGACCTCCTGCGTACCCGTGTGAGCCTGGTGCAGGAAGCTAACACCACGCGACTGCTGGAGGGAATGGACCGCACGGCCCGCAGCCAGCTTCATCTCCAGCATGCGGTGGAAGGCCTGTCCGTCGCGGCCATTTCTTACTACGTGCTGTCGCTAACCGGCGTCGCACTGAAATCCCTGCATGCCGCCGACTTTTCAGTCGACCATGAACTTGTCGAAGGCTTGCTCATTGCACCCGTCGTCGCGCTGGTGTTCTTTATCACGCGACGCAGTAAGCGACATGGGGGAAACAAAGAGGTCTCGTCTCTCATGAGCAGGGAAAATTCCGGTAAGACGTCTACAGCCGAACCTACCTGAAGCGACTTCGCAACGTCCCCCTCGTCGGCAGTTAGCCCAGTTTTTCACTCAACAGTCACCGACTTCGCCAGATTCCGTGGCTTGTCGATATCGGTGCCGCGCGCCAGCGCCGTGTGATAGGCCAACAGTTGCATCGGTACCGTATGCACGATTGGTGACAGCAAGCCGTAGTGTTCGGTCAGCCGGATGATTTCCAGCCCGTCACCAGCTTGCAATGCACAGTCGTTGTCCGCAAATACGTACAGCCTGCCGTTGCGCGCGTTGACCTCGTGCATGTTCGACTTCAGCTTTTCCAGCAGACTGTCGTTCGGTGCCACCGCCACCACGGGCATCTGGTCGCTGATCAGCGCCAGCGGTCCGTGCTTGAGTTCGCCGGCGGCATACCCTTCAGCGTGGATGTACGAGATCTCCTTCATCTTCAGTGCACCCTCAAGCGCAATCGGGTAATGCATGCCGCGGCCGAGGAACAGGATGTTCTCCTTGCGCGTGAGCTGGTCCGCCCAGCCGATGAAATGCGGTTCCAGGGCCAGTACGCGGGTCAGTGCATCGGGCAAGTGGCGCAGCGCGCGCAGGTGTTCCAGCTCGTCGGCATCGGAAAGCCGGCCGCGCATCTGGGCCAGCGTAAGTGCCAGCAGGAACAGCGCCACCAGTTGGGTGGTGAATGCCTTGGTCGATGCCACGCCGATTTCAATGCCGGCGCGGGTGATGAAATGCATCGCGCAATCGCGCACCAGTGAACTGGTGGCAACGTTGCAGATTGCCAGGGTCCGATGCATGCCACGCGTCTTTGCCGCCTGCACGGCACCGAGCACATCGGCGGTTTCACCGCTCTGCGACACGGCCACCACCAACATGTTCGGATTGCTGAAAGCCTCGCGATAGCGGTATTCACTCGCGATTTCCACGCGCACTGGCAGGTTGGCCAGTTGTTCGATCCAGTAGCTGGCCGTCAGTGCGGCGTGATAGCTGCCGCCGCAGGCCAGCAACAGTACCGCATCCACGTTGTCGAGTTGGCGGTATGCCCCGTCGCCGAACAGTTCCGGCATGATCGACGTGATGTCCTGCAGCGTATCGGCCACCGCGCGCGGCTGCTCGAAGATTTCCTTCTGCATGTAGTGCTGGTACAAGCCCAGGTCAGCCGCCGCGCTGTGAGCCGCTACGGTGTGCACCGCGCGCTCTGCGCGTTGGCCCCGGCCATCGACGACCCAGTGCCGGTGCATCTGCACATCCACGACATCGCCATCTTCCAGATAGACGATCTGGTTCGTAACACCGGCCAAGGCGATTGCATCGGACGCCATGAAGTTCTCGCCCTCTCCCACACCGACCACCAGCGGCATGCCATTGCGCGCGCCCACCATCCGATGTGGCTCGTCGCGGCACAGCACTGCGATGGCGAAGCTGCCTTGCAAGCGCTTCACTGCCTCGCGCACCGCGTCGAACAGGTCACCGTTATAGAGATGATCGACCAGATGCGCGATGACCTCGCTGTCGGTCTGACTGGCAAAGACATAACCTTGCTGCTCAAGCGATGCGCGCAGGGTTTCGTGGTTTTCGATAATGCCGTTGTGGGACAGTGCGATCCGTGGCGTGTGGTCGTTTGGCGAAACGTGCGGATGGGCATTGGCCGTGACAGGCCGGCCGTGGGTGGCCCAGCGCGTGTGGGCAATGCCCGTGAAGCCATCGATCTGCTGTGCGACGATATCGCGCTGCAACGCCGCCACGCGATCCACGCTGCGCGACCGTTCGATGCGGCCACCGTGTAGCGTGGCTACGCCACATGAGTCATAGCCGCGGTATTCCAGCCGCTTCAGGCCATCCACCAGTTCGCGCACGATGCTGCGCTGCGCCACGGCGCCAACGATTCCACACATAAGCCCTCCCGGATCTGCTTTTGGCATCGGATTCGATGCAATGGAGCGATGGTAGGGTGACGATGATGAAATTTTCTTTCAGATTTTCATCTGAAATGAATGATTAAATTGACGTATGATCAACCTGAAATTTTCTTTCATCATGGATCGATGCCCGATATTGCCCTCGACGACCTCGACCTGCGCATTCTGCGCGTGCTGCAGACGGACGCTTCCGTGTCGAATGTAGAACTCGCGGCGCGCGTGTTCGCCTCTGCCCCCACGACCATGCGCCGCGTACGAAGACTCAGGCAGACCGGCGTCATCGCGCGCGAAATTGCGGTGCTCGATGCGGGCAAGCTCGGTGGATCGCTGACGGCCATCATCGAGATCACGCTCGACCGGCAAACCGCCGAGGACTATGAAGCGTTCGAAAGCCACATCTGCGCCGAGGCCGCGGTAACCCAGTGTTATCGGGTATCGCCAGGGCCCGATTTTGTCGTGACGGCAGAACTTGCCGATATGGGTGCCTACGATGTCTTTGCACGCCGTCTGTTCACGGGTGTTGGCAACGTCCGCAACGTGCGGACCTTCTTTGCCACGCATCGGGCGAAGTTCGAGGCCAACGCACCGGTCGACGTCAGCTAACCCTGTTGGACTTTCACCGCCAGCCACATCGCGCACGTGTTGGCTCGCACCCACCATCCGGCGCTTTTTTTACGCTGTTTCGCGTCAATTGCCGCACATCTTGCCGTCTGCATCCATTGGTACGAGTCCTGCGTAAAAGCAAAGGAACGCCACGCTGCGTTCCTGTGTTTTCACCACGTAATGGAGTACCAACATGTCACGCAGATTTACCACCCTCGCTCTTTCCGCCGCCGCTGTTGCCACAGCCCTGATTGCAGGTTCCGCCCTGGCTTCGGGCCCGCGCGACAGCACGCATGCCGGCGACAAGTATGGCTACAGCTTCCGCATCGATACGCGCGACGTGTATAGCGATGGCGCACGCGCCGGCCGATTTGATACCTACAGTGAAGGCGCTCGCGAGATTGCGCCGACCACGCGCGATGTGAACATCGACCGCTCATTGGCCGGCATGGATCGCCGCGGTGTGTCGGCGGAGCCGTCACGCAAGTTCGATGTGTACACCGATGGCGCGCTGGCGGGCATGGACCGTCGTGGCGTTTCGGCCGAGCCCTCGCGCATGGTTGACGTCTACACCGACGGCGCCGTGGCCTGAGCCGCTGCATCACGGGTCACGCCAACCGTGCGTGACCCGTTGTGCAGCGCAACGACCACACTCATTACGCTGCTTTTGCCACACATCGGTTGCCTTGCCCGGGCGAATTGGCAATAGACTGGAGGCTACCGCGCGCAACAAGGCGCAGCTGTTCCACCAGCCAACCCCCAGCCCAGCGAGCGTATCCCATGTCGATTCCCCACCTGTCTTCCGGCCAGACCACCAGCGTGCTTCCGCTTGGCGCCAACCTGAAGAACACACCGACCACCGCCCTGTTCAAGGCACCACACCTGGAAGTGGCGCGCCTGATATTGCTGGCTGGCAAGCAAATGCCACCGCATGCGGTGGCAGGCCCACTGACCATCCAGTGTCTCGAAGGCGAAATCGAGGTCGCGCTCGATGGTGATTCGCGGCGCTTGCGTCAAGGCGACCTGATCTATCTGGCTGGCAACGTCAGGCACGACGTGAAGGCGCTCAGCGATGCGTCGGTGTTGCTGACGCTCGTGCTGTTCGATAACGGCGCCTAGCCCGCCTTGCGCTCCGCCAGCAGTTTCTTGATGGCGGCCTCGGTTTCCGCGTAGCGGCCCTCGCCGTAGTGCTGGTAGACGATGCGTCCGTTGGCGTCGATCAGGTACAACGCTGGCCAATACTGGTTGCGATAGGCCGACCAGGTGCCGTACGCATTGTCCTGCGCCACCGGATAGCGGATATCGAAACGCTTCAGGGCTGCCTGCACATTCGCCGTCGATTTCTCGAACGGGAATTCCGGCGTGTGCACGCCTACGACCACGAGGCCCTGGTCCTTGTATTTGTCGTACCACTGTTTCACATAGGGCAGCGTGTTCACACAGTTGCCGCATGCGTAGGTCCAGAAGTCGACCAACACTACCTTGCCGCGCAGGTCCTGCATCGACAGCGGTGCTGAGTTGAGCCAGTTATTGATGCCGACGAACTCGGGCGCCACGCCCTGGTCGCCGACCTTGGGGCTTTCGGCAATCGCGCTCGTGGCAAGGTTGTAGACAACTGCGATGCCGATCGCAGCCAGTACGGCGCGCAGAAGGGTACGACGCATGATTCAGATCCAACGTGGCTGGAAGCCGGAACAAAAGGCCCCTCATCCGCGCGAGCGAACGAGGGGTACGACGGTCAGACCAGTTCGGTCTCGATATGGATGTTGCCGTGCAGCGCCTTCGAGTACGGGCAGGTACGGTGCGCCGTTTCCACCAGTGCCTTGGCTACCTCGCGTTCGATACCGGGAATATGCACACGCAGGCGCGCCTGCAGCAGGTACTCGACACCCGCCGTGCCAAGGTCCACCTCGGCATCTACCGACAAGTCTTCCGGCAGCTTGATCTTCTGCTTGCCGGCCGCCAGGCCAATGGCACCGATAAAGCACGCCGACCAGCCAGCCGCCAGCAGTTGCTCGGGGTTCGTGCCTTGGCCCTTGCTGCCGGGCGACGACAGTTCGATGTCGAGCTTGCCGTCGTCGCTACGGGCGGCGCCGTCGCGACCGCCAGACGTGATGTGGACCTTGCCGGTGTACAGGACTTTTTCAATGCGGCTCATGATGTGCTTCTCGTTTCAGATCAGATTGGGTTGAGCGATGAACGGCAATCAGGCGTAGGCGCCATCCAGGTACGGATCGATGCTGCGGGCGGGATCGGCCGAGACACCGGTACGGTCCATGCCGGCAACGGTGTGGGCGCCGTCGTAGTACGGGCTGCGCGGCTCCTGCACCGAACGTGCGCCTTCGGTGTACGGGTCACGCTTATCCGTCACGGAGCGGGCGCCTTCGCTGAAGACGTCACGGGTATCCTGGACCGTGCGGGCGCCATCCAGGTACGGGTCGCGGGCACTGACGACGGAAGCTTGTGCGCCGGCAGCGGCGGCAACGAGGGCAACGGCAAGAACGAGGCGCTTGGTGAGGTTCGTGGACATGATCGGTTTCCTTCAGATTGGGTAGATTTCAGTTCGTGCTGACGTTATGTCGAAGCAGCGTGTTAGCCAGCGTGTCTGCTATTCGTCTCGCGTCGCGCTGCCATGGAACGTATTTAAGGCGGTCCACGTATCGCGCCCGTAGCGTCTTTCGCCCCGTTATGTGAGGGCACGTATCGCCATGGCGGCCTGATACAGACGCGTACAAAAAGGGGATTGGGGATCGGGAGGGGGAGGTGCCGCTCCCCTCTCCCGCGCAGTGGGAGAGGGGTTGAGGGTGAGGGCATGAGGTTCAAATTGCGACTAGTGCCGGCGTGAAACGCTGGCCCTCTCCCCCGGCCCCTCTGTATGGACCGGGGACATGGTGGACACATGTGCGAGGACATGGTTGACACATTCTAGGCGGCCTTCAGCAAGCCAGCCGGTCACGCAGCCAATCCACGAATGCGGCGATATCGGTGGGTAGTTCGCGTGCCGCCGGTACGGCCATCAGTCCGCCCTCGAATGCGGTGAAGCCATGCGGTGCCACCAGGGTTCCGGCGGCCAGTTCCGCGCGAATCAGGCGCTGTTCGATCAGCGCGACCCCCAGGCCCGCCAGCGCGGCCTGGATGCACAGGTGGGTATGCGGAAAGGTCAGCGCGGCGGCCGGGGCAATTCGCTGGCCGGTGCGCGCTTCCCACTGGTCCCATGCGCTCGAGGTGAAATCGTGGGTGATGCGCGCGCCCGTGGCGATGTCCTTGGCATAGGCCGGGGCGCACACCGGGCCGAACGTGACCGGTGCCAGCAGCATGGCGCGCTGGCGATCGGCGGCCGGGTATGAGGACAGATCCCATGCGATGACCACGTCCGCGCCTTCGGTGCGGATTTCGCGTGCCGATGTCATCGAAAGACGGATGCGGATGTCGGGCCGCACACGGTAGAAGTCCACCAATTCCGGCACCAGCCAGCGCATTGCGAATGTGGCACTGCAGGCCACATGCAATGTGGGCCCGCGCGCCTGGTCCAGAACCCTCCCATAGCCTTGTTCAAGTTGGTCGAACACCGCTCGTACCACGTCGTAGAACGCACGCCCATGCTCGTTCAGTCGCACGCCAGTGCCATCGCGCTCGAACAACTCCACACCAGCATGTTCCTGCAACTGGCGCAATTGCCGGCTGACCGCCCCATGGGTGCGGAACAGTTCCTCGGCGGCGCGCGTGACCGAGCCGGTGCGGGCCGTGGCCTCGAACGCGCGCAAGGAGGACATCGGAGGCAGCGAGCGCATTATGTTCTGTGAGAAAAGCTGACGAAGTAGTAAAGATTACTCGATATTCACGCTGACTGAAGCCTCATACGATTTCTACATCGCTATTTTTCTCACGTAAGGGGGATTTTCATGAGCCAGGTCGGTCAGCGCGCGCGCATCGTGCAGGTAATGGGGCAGGAGGTGCTCGACAGTCGGGGTAATCCGACCGTCGAGGTCGAGGTTGTGCTTGAAGACGGTGCGATGGGACGGGCCATCGTGCCCTCCGGCGCATCCACTGGCGCACGCGAAGCAGTGGAGTTGCGCGACGGCAATCCGCACCGTTTTCTTGGGCGCGGCGTGCTGCGCGCGGTGCAGGCTGTCAATACCACGCTGCGTGAGGCACTGGTTGGATGCGATGCCAGCGACCAGGCGCAGATCGACACGCTGATGATCGATCTCGATGGCACGTCCGACAAACGTCGTCTCGGCGCCAACGCACTGCTGGGCGTGTCGTTGGCCGTGGCGCGTGCGGCAGCAGCGTCGCAACAGCTGCCGCTGTTTTCCTATCTTGGCGGTGAGCGTGCCACGCTGTTGCCGGTGCCGTTGATCAACGTCATCAATGGCGGTGCCCATGCCGACAATGCACTCGATTTCCAGGAATTCATGCTTGCCCCGATAGGCGCACCGACGTTTGCCGAAGCGGTGCGCAGCAGTGCCGAGGTGTTTCATACACTGCGCGGCTTGCTAAAAGCAGCCGGACATAACACCAATGTGGGCGACGAAGGCGGCTTCGCACCGGACCTGCGAACCGCCGAGGAGGCGCTGGACTTTCTGGTGGAGGCGATCTCCCGTGCGGGCTATCGAGCTGGTGACGATATTGCGCTGGCCCTTGACCCTGCATCGAGCGAGCTTTATATCGATGGGCAGTACCGTTACGCAGGCGAGGGCGTGACGCGCTCGCGCGAAATGCAGGTCGACTATCTGGCCAGCCTCGCGGCGCGCTATCCAATCGTGTCGATCGAGGATGGCATGGCCGAAGACGATGTGCAGGGCTGGCAAATGCTGACGCAACGGCTCGGCAAGCATTGCCAATTGGTGGGCGACGACGTGTTCTGTACGCACCCCACGTTGTTGCGCGAAGGCGTGGATCGCGGCATGGCCAATGCGATCCTGGTCAAGGCCAACCAGATTGGCACGCTCAGCGAAATGCTGGAGACCTTGCGCGTGGCGCATGGCCATGGCTATGCCGCCGTCATGTCGCACCGCTCCGGCGAAACCGAGGACGTCACGATTGCCGACCTGGCCGTGGCCACGCGGTGCGGGCAGATCAAGACCGGTTCGCTGTCGCGTGCCGATCGAACCGCCAAATATAACCAGTTGCTGCGAATCGAGCGCCAGCTCGGCGATCGGGCAGTCTATGCGGGGGTGTCGGCGCTGCGACGCTGATGCACGACGACGCGGCGACGCTACGCCTACAGCAATGCAAAGCGCGCCGCCTGGGGGCCCAGCACGGCCGGACGGCTGACCGGATAGCGATGATGATCGCCGCCGGCGTCGAACGACAGGTAGTCCGGTGTCCAGCGCAGGCCGCGCAGGTGGCGGGTTTCCAGCCCATCGACGACGATGGCGCCACCCTGGACCGTGACGCTGTCACAGGGCAGGCGCAGCATCTCGGCATCGTCACCGAAGTAGTGGGCTTCCAGCAGGATCGAGGCAGCTTGGTAGGCGGGCATGGTGAGCAGGCGTTGTGACCGGACGGAGGTTGGCGGGTGGCGGTGAGTTTCGGTGAGCGTCGGCGGGCGTCGTCCGATACTGTATAAACGTACAGTAGTATAGCGGCCTTGCCGGACCAGTGCACGTGCCCGATTCTGATTTGCGTATCGGACGCGCCGAATCGGAAAAGTCTCCCTTTCGGCATGCCGTCCTGCCACCTGCGGGCGCCCCGGGCTGGCGCTCACGTCGCATTGGTATAACCTGAATCGCAGGAACCTCCGATCTTCCGGCGCATCTCGACATCGGAGAGGCGCCTGGTTAAAGGAGGCATTGCATGATGATGCAACGTGAGAGCAGGGCTTGCTGGTTTGCGGCGGGAATGCTGACAGGCGCGGTGGCGGCCGCGCTGTGCGCCGTGATGGGCGGTCGGCGTGCGCGGCAAGCGATTGTCGACGCCGGCGACGCAGATGTGCCCGGGCCGTCGGTTGCCGTGTCACATGAAACCGACGGCGGCTCCGACATGTTCGAATACCGCGGATTCGTGGTGCACCTGTTCTGGCAGGCGCTTGGTCCGGAGCGCTATCGGGCCTGGTGCGATATCTGGGAAGCCGGCGCCGTGGTGCAGGAAGCGGGCGGGCCGCCGGCCACCTACTTCACTGCGGCCGAGGCGCGTAACGCGGCAAGTACGTGGGCGCGGCATTGGGTGCAGAACAATGGCTGATCCGTGATGTGCGCGTGATACGATGGCTCGCTTTATCCGGAGTTCATGATGTTTGTCTGCCAGAACCAGTCTTGCGATACGCAATGGGCGCCAGACGCGGTGGAGATCAGGAACGAGGGGCAAGGTCCACTCTTCCGCTGCCCACTCTGCGGCGCACGCAATTACCTCGAGGCCAGCACGGCGCCGGACGGTACGCAGAAATATCGCCAGATTCGTCAGCCAGCGGAGCCAACGCCTTCGCCGAAGCCTGCGCGCCGCCAGGGTGGAAAACGGGCCTGACCCTCCCCCACGCAAGTGGGGCGACGCGTGTTTGTGATCGTGAAGTTGCTCCAGATGCCTCAAGGCGGCGGGTCCCGGACCGTTAAGACAATCATGGACATTAGCGATATATCCCACGATTCCGCCTCCAATGCCGAAGTCATTGGCTGGGCCGGTGCTACCCCGCAAGTCATCGCGCGCGTGCTGAACACCGCGCTGGCTGCGCAGGATCTTTCGGGCTTTGCGGCGCTGCTGTCTGATATCGCACGTGACCGCGGGCTGAAGGGCGCACGCGGGACGCACCAGTCGATTTATGACATGCCGTACGCGAGCCTGCTGCCGCGCCAGAAACACCTGCTGGCCGATGCGTTCGATCTGTTTCTGCGGCTGGGCATCGAGTTCCGCGCGTGCGGTGACGGCGCCGACGACGACCTGACCGCCGACGGCGACGACCCGCCCCCGCTGCGCGATATCGACGACGACGACGTCATCCTCGACGACTGACGGTCGTCAAAGGCGTTTCAAAGTGTTGGCGGCGCAGCCACGCACGCGGCAATCCGCGCGCGCGGCAATCGTCAGGCGCGGTCCAGCAAGCCGATCTCCCTGACTGCCACCGATAGCATCGACAACGCCCCCGCGCCGGAAACACCGGACGCGCGCTGGTCGGTGAGCATCTGTGCATAGCGGTCCAGCGGCACCTGACGGCTGCCGCGCCAGCCGTCGATCAGCGCCTGCGGGTCGTCACTGTCGCGCGATTGCGCGAGCACGCTGGTGGTCAGCGCGCGTTTGAGCCGGCCGAGGTCTTCCAGCGTGGTAGTGCGCGCCAACAGGTCCCAGTGCGTGTCGGCCGGCAGTGACAATGCGCGTTCGCGCAGCCACCCGAAATTCAGCTCGGTATCGAGCGCAAAGTAGACGCCCGCCACCGCGGCCGGGTTGCGCTGCGAAGATGCGGCCACTTCGGCAATGTCGAGCGCTGCGGCGGCGCTGTCGCTGGCGGCCACGCGTAGGGCCAGGTCCTCGTCGACACCGGCCTCGGTCAGCGCAAGTGCGCGCTCGGCCATGGCTTGCGAGGCCTCGGCTGGCAGCAGCGCCGCCAAGTGCGGCATCAGGCGTTGCGCGGCCTCCGTAAAACGCGGTGCGCCGGGCTCGACGATGCCGCCACCGCGCAGGTAGCGGATAAACCAGAGCGTGGCGCGTTCGAGCAGTCGGGCCAGCGCGCCAAACATGCGCGCCTGGATTGCGTCGTCGACCTGGTTGTCGAGTGCGTCGATACGTTCCCACAAGGCCGTCAGCCCGAACACATCGCGCGCCAGCAGACAGGCGCGTACGATATCGGCGGGCCGTGCGTCGGTCTCTTCCATCAGGTGATGGACGAACGTTGCGCCGATGCGGTTCACGAGCATGTTGGTCAGGTGCGTGGCCAGGATCTCGCGCCGCAGCGGATGGCGTTGCATCGCCGCCGCATGTTGGTGCTGCAATGGCTTCGGGAAGTAGTCGACCAGCAGCGCGGCCACCAGCGCGTCTTCCGGCACGTCGGACACCAGCAGTTCGTCGTAGAGCCACATCTTGCTGTAGGCCAGCAGCACCGCGCGCTCGGGCGATGTCAGTCCCTGGCCCAGTCCCTTGCGTTCGGCGATATCTTCCTCCGAGGGCAGGAATTCGAGCGGACGGTTGAGGCGGCCCGCGCGCTCCAGCCAGCGGATCAGCCGCGCCTCGGCATCCACCAGCGCCGGCGCTTCGCGCCCGGCCACCGATAGCGCCTGGGTCTGGAAGTAGTTGTCCTCCAGTACCAGCAGGCCGACTTCATCGGTCATCTCGGCCAGTAGCTTGTTGCGCTGCTTCTCGGTCATCTCGCCATCAGCCACCACCAGCCCGAGCAGGATCTTGATATTGACTTCATGGTCGGAACAGTCGACCCCGGCCGAGTTGTCGATGGCGTCGGTATTCATGCGGCCGCCATTACGTGCGAACTCGATGCGGCCCAGTTGCGTGAAACCGAGGTTGCCGCCTTCGCCCACCACCTTGCAACGCAGTTCGTTGCCATTGACGCGTATCGCGTCATTGGACCGGTCGCCGGCCTGCAGGTGCGTCTCGGTGCTGGCCTTGACGTAAGTACCGATGCCGCCGTTGTAGAGCAGGTCCACCGGCGCGGTCAGGATCGCATGCATCAGTTCGGCCGGCGCCAGCGTTGCGGACTGCACGCCAAGCACCGCCTGCACCTGCGGCGACAGCGGGATCGTCTTGGCCGTGCGCGGATACACGCCACCGCCAGCGGAAATCAGCGCGGTGTCATAGTCGGCCCAACTCGAGCGCGGCAGGTCGAACAGGCGTTGTCGCTCCGCCAGGCTCCGGGCGCAATCGGGATCGGGATCCAGGAAGATGTGGCGATGGTCGAACGCAGCCAGCAGCCTGATATGGGGCGACAGGAGCATGCCATTGCCGAACACGTCGCCAGACATGTCGCCCACGCCCACCACCGAGAAAGGCGTGGTCTGTATATTGACGCCCATCTCGCGGAAATGGCGCTTGACGCTTTCCCAGGCGCCGCGCGCCGTGATGCCCATCTTCTTGTGGTCGTAGCCGACCGACCCACCCGAGGCAAACGCATCGTCGAGCCAGAAGCCATATTCGGCGGAGATCGCATTGGCATAGTCGGAGAACGTGGCCGTGCCCTTGTCGGCGGCCACCACCAGATAGGGGTCGTTCTCGTCATGACGCACCACGTCGGGCGGTGGCACCAGTTCGCCCGAGACCAGGTTGTCGGTCAGGTCCAGCAGGCCGCGCAGGAACGTCTGGTAGCAGGCCACGCCTTCGGCCAGGAACGCGTCGCGGTCGGTGGCTGGGGGCGGGCGCTTGACCACGAAGCCGCCCTTGGATCCCACCGGCACGATCACCGTGTTCTTGACCATCTGCGCCTTCATCAGGCCCAGCACCTCGGTGCGGAAATCCTCGCGCCGGTCGGACCAGCGCAGGCCACCGCGCGCCACGCGTCCGCCGCGCAGGTGCACGCCTTCCACGCGCGGAGAATAGACCCAGATCTCGAACATCGGGCGAGGCTCGGGCAGGCCCTGCACCAGTGCGGGATTGAACTTGAACGACACATACGGACGTGCCTGCCCGTCGGCGCCGCGATGGAAGTAGTTGGTGCGCACCGTGGCGTTGATCACGTTCAGGAACAGGCGCAGGATGCGATCCTCGTCGAGGTTGGGTACCTGGTCGAGCGCGGCATCGATATCGGCGAGCCACTTCCTGGCGCGCGTGTTCTCGTCGTTGTCAGGCGTGGCCGTGGCCGGATCGAAACGCGCAATGAACAGCGACACCAGCATCGATGCAATGTTGGGGTTGGCCGTCAGCGCGCGCTCGATATAGGCATTGCTGAACGTCGAACCCACCTGGCGCAGATACTTGGCGTAGGCGCGCAGGATTGTCACGTCGCGCGCGGCCAGCCCGGCGCGCAGCACCAGCCGGTTGAAGTCGTCGTTCTCGATCTCGCCATTCCATGCGCGGGCAAACGCATCCTCGAACAGCGGCTTGATTTTCTCGATGTCGATGTCGAGCGGCTTGCCATCGGGATCGGCCGCGATTTCCAGGCCGAAGTCGTGAATCCAGACCGGCGCGCAACCATCGGGCTCGATCAGGTACGGGCGCTCCTCGTCCACGCGCACGCCAAGGTGTTCGAGCATCGGCAGGCTCAATGACAGCGCGATGGGTTCGCCGGCACGATAGACCTTGAAGCGGAACGCGCCCGGCGAGGCTTCGATCGGGCGATACAGGTTCATCGCGAGTCCGCTGACGTGCTGGCGCGCGTGTTCCATCAGTTCGATATCGCGCACGGCGGTGCGGGCCGCATAGTCTTCGCGGTAGCCGGCCGGGAACGAATCGCCATAGCGGCGTAGCAGGCGGTTGCCATGCTCTTCGCCGCGGCTGTCATGCAGCGCCTGGGCCAGGTCGTCCTGCCAGCGGCGCGTGGCCTGCACGATCTTCTGTTCGAGTTCGCGCGTATCGACCTCGGGCATGGTGCCCGGCTGCCCGCGCACGGTCAGCTGGATGCGTGCCAGCGGCGATTCCGACAGCAGCGGCGTGAACTCGCAACTGGTGCCGTTGAACGATTGCACCAGCAGCTTCTGGATGCGCTGCCGCAGGTCGGTGTTGTACTTGTCGCGCGGCACGAAGACCAGGCACGAGATAAAGCGGTCGAAGCGGTCGCGCCGCACGAATAGCCGTGTGCGCTGATGCTCCTGCAGGCGCAGGATGCCTAGCACGATGTCGAACAGTTCGTCCTCGTCGGCCTGTAGCAGGTCGTCGCGCGGGTACTGCTCAAGGATCGTCACCAGCGATTTGTAGAGATGGCCCTTGGTCAGGAAGCCGGCGCGTTCCAGGATGTTGGCGCACTTGCGCCGCACCAGCGGGATTTCGCTGGTGCTGACCATATACGCTGTGGACGTGTACAACCCCACGAACCGGCGCTCGCCGAACAGTTTGCCATTGGCATCGAGCAGTTTCACGCCGACATAGTCGAGATAGCCGGGACGATGCACGGTGGAGCGCGAATTGGCCTTGGTGACGAAGATCGGCGAGGCACCTTCAATGATGCTCCGTGCGGCGGCCGGCAGCGGCGTGAGATCGTCGGTACCCGGATCGCGCAGCGCTTCGCGCAGCAGGCCCGCGCCGGAGCCTTCCACGCCGCGCAGGAAGTACTGGCCGTCGCGTGCGATCAGTTCGTAGTCGCGCTGGCCCAGGAACGTGAAATGGTCGTCGAGCATCCATTCCAGGAACGCGCGCGCTTCCAGGGCATCGGGCGTGCCGGCGTCGGGTGCCTGGGCCATCTTGGCCACCGTCTCCTGGGCCGTCTGGCGCATGCGGGGCCAGTCTTCGACGGCGGCCCGCACGTCGCCAAGCGCGCTGCCAATACCAACGCGCAGCGCATCAAGGCGCGCAGCCTCGCCCGTGCGATCCACTTCGAAATGGATGAACGATTCCAGCCGGCAGCCGGCCGTGGCGGTTTCACTGCCGCCCAGGCCGATACTCTCGATGCCGCCGCGCGAATCGCGGCAGATACGGAAGACCGGGTGAATCGCCGAATGCAGTGTCAGGCCGTGACGGTTGATCTCCATGGTCACGGAGTCCACCAGGAACGGCATGTCGTCGTTGACGATCTCCACCACCGTATGGTCCGAATGCCAGCCGTGTTCCTCGAGGTTCGGGTTGTACACGCGCAGTCGGGCGGTACCGGGGACGAATTTCTGGGCGGTCTGCCAGTGCGCCATCACGGCGCCGTAGAGATCTGCCACATTGCGCGCGAGCAGGTCCTCGGCATCGGCCAGATCGTAGTAATGACGCAGCAGGGGTTCGACGATGGCGAACGTGGCGCCGGGCAGGCGCTCGCGCGCCAATGCGACCAGGTCCTCCAGCAGTTGCGCAACCTTTTCTTCGTTCTCCGGGGGCATGGCGTCTCCTCGGTGGTGTGCCGGTGCATGCTCACACTGTAGGAAAGATTTACGCGGGCCGGGTGACAAAACGACGACGCCCCGCAAGGCGGGGCGTCATGGGAGCATGGGGCGCGCCGGCGCCGGAACTCAGGCTGGCATGGCCTGCCGCGCCGCGCGACTGATCACTTCCGGCACTACCACGGAACGCTCATCCTGCTCCCACGCGGCGTGCCGGCCATGGCGTGCCGCATGATCGTCCAGCGTGGAGGTCATGCGATGCAGCAGGCTGCTCAGTGCGCCGCGTTCCGCCGAGCTCAGGTGACCGACTGATACCGAGTGGAGCGCGCGCACGGCCTGCGCGGCGCGTTCGAGGCGCGCGCATGCGGCTCCAGCGATGCGTGGCGTGCCGTCCGCCGGAAAGTCCAGCCAGCCTTCGGCATGGAGCTCGCGCAACAGCCGTTCAGTCTGTGGCACATCCAGGAAGATGGCGCCTTCGCAGGGCTGTCCGCGCATGAACGCGTCAAGGCGGATTGCACGCAACAGCAGCCATTTGGGATAGTTCAGCCCCGATACGCTCAGGGTCTTGTCAAGGGCGCTTTGCCATGCGGTAACCGCATCGACAAGCGAGAGCACAACGGGCTCATGTATTTCGAGTGCTTTGGGCTGCATTCGCTCAGGTCTCCCATAAAAGGGTTGCCGCCTGGACACTTCTTAGGCCGGTGCATTAGCCGGCCCGGGCGGCATGGGCGCCTGCCTCTGGAATCGGGCCGGTCGCTTCTCAATAAAATTGCTAGGCCGAACACTACCAGTAATGTCGAGACATTTGCGTGACAGCGCGGGTAATTCCTAGTCAATCTTTTGGCTGATGCGCCGGGTGAGACGCAGGACGAGGGGGGCGAGGAGCAGGCGGGAGGCGGGAAGGGAGGGCACCGCCCTCCGGCACGGGAGAGCGGTGGAAAAACGCGGGTTACAAGTTACTGCGGTTGCTGCTGTTACTGTTGTTACTGCTTCTTGGCACCGTCAGTGTACGGATCGGCCTTGCCAGCCTTGGCGCCGTCGGTGTACGGGTCGGCCTTGCCAGCCCGGGCGCCATCAGTGTACGGATCGGGCTTGCCAGCCTTGGCGCCATCGGTGTACGGATCCGCCTTCTTGTTCGGTGCCAGCTCGGACTTGGTCGATTTCTTCGCGCCGTCGGTGTACGGGTCGAACTTGCCGGCCTTGGCCGGGTTCTGGTTCGGGTTGGCCTTGTTCTTCGAATGGCTACCGCTGTAGAGATCGCCGCCGTCCGTGTAGTTCTTCTGCGCGTGGGCCAGTTGCATGGCGCCCAGTGCGGTCAGTGCGGCAACGATCAGCGTCGGTACGGTCTTCTTCAGCATCATCATCCTCTCAGGTAGGGGCGGGATCGAAATGATCCGGCCCGACAGAAAATGGCGTTATTGATATTGATGCTGATACTTTACCGGGGTTCGCGGCGGCCCGCTTGCCAAAGTTGTAGTAACAATACTCAGGCGGCGGGCCCGCCACGTCAGCGGAACGTCATGCCGATGTCATTCCAGCGTGATGTTCTGGTCCGTCGCAATCTTCTTGCGCAGTTCCAGTTCGCGCTTGATCTGGGCCGCATATTGCTGCTGCGTGTTGCCGTCCGGATAGGCGCCGGCATCGTGCAGGCGCTTCTTCACATTCGGATCCTGCAGCGCCTTGACCGCGGCATCGTGCACCTTGGCGACGATCGCGGCTGGCGTGCCGGCGGGGGCCACTAGGCCATACCAGGCCATGTTGTTCATGTCCTTCATGCCTTCCTCGGCAAAGGTCGGCACATTGGGCAGGCCTTCCACGCGTTTCGGTGCGGCCACGGCCAGCGCGCGCAGCTTGTCGCTCTGGATAAAGGGCATCGATGACGGCAGGTTGTCGAACTGCGCATTGACCTGGCCAGCCAGCGTGTCGTTCAGTGCCGGGCCCGATCCGCGGTAGGGGATATGCACCATGTCGGTCTTGGTAATGAACTTGAACAGTTCACCGTCCAGGTGCGAGATGCTGCCCTTGCCGGCCGACGCGTAGCTGTACTTGCCCGGATTCGACTTGAGCAGTGCCACGAACTCCTTGAGGTTCTTGGCCGGCACCTTCGGGTTCACGGTCAGCACGTTCGGCACGTTCACGAGATTCGTGATCGGTGCGAAGTCCTTCAGCGGATCGTACGGATTTTTGGCATTGGTGGCCGGGTTGGTCGCCATCGTGCTGACGGTAGCGATGCCCAGCGTATAGCCGTCAGGTGCGGACTTGGCCAAGGCATCGGCGCCGATGGCACCACCGCCACCGCCACGGTTCTCGACCACCACCGGCTGGCCCAGTTCACGGCCCAGCGCATCGGAAACGGCGCGGCCCACGATATCGGTGGTGCCGCCTGCGGCAAACGGCACGATCAGGCGGATGGGCTTGTTCGGGTACGACTGCGCGTGCGCCGTGATTGCCATCAGACCCAACGCGGCAAGGGCGCCCATAGCGCCCGCTTTCAGAACAGCTTTCAAGAGATGCCTCCCAGGTAATGCGTGTCTTCTAACGCTTGTCTTCTAAGTTCCGCATTACGGAACGTAGTTCCGTGATATGCGTTGGGGAGCATTCAACGCGAAAGCTTGTCGGCGGGATATTGGGGGGAACCCGTGGAGATCGGACCACTGGGTAAAGATGGAGGCAGAAAAGCAAAAGGCCCGAAGCTTGTGAGCTTCGGGCCTTTCTGGAATTCGCTGGTGGGGCGTGAGTGACTCGAACACTCGACCTACGGATTAAGAGTCCGCTGCTCTACCAACTGAGCTAACGCCCCAACGAAGAAAGAGATTCTAGCAACGAGTTTTGTATCGCGCAAGCCCCTTCGTGAATTTTTTTGCGAGAGTGGTGCGTCTTACAATGCGCGGGTCCTGAACCGAAAGCCTTGTCGGCCCAATTTTCCATGCATGCGCGCGTTCTTCGCTATCTCGATGAGGTTGTCCGTCGCGGTTCGATCCGGCGGGCGGCGGAACATCTGCACGTGGCGCCGACCGCGATCAATCGCCAGATCCTGGAGCTGGAGGCCGATCTGGGTGCGCCGCTGTTCGACCGCATCAACAAGCGCCTGCACCTGACGCCGCTGGGCGAAATGGTGCTGGCGCATGTGCGGCAGACCCTGCGCGAGCACGAGGCGCTGCAGGCGCGCGTGGCTGAGATCAAGGGAGCGCGGCGTGGCGTGGTAACGATTGCCACCACGTCAGGGCTGGCGGGCTCGTGGATGCCGTCGCTGGTGCACGATTTTCGTCAGCGCCACCCGGGAATCGTGGTGCGCGTGGCTGATCTGCCGGTGGGCGGCATCGTCGCGGCGGTGGAGCAGGGCGATGCGGATCTGGGGCTTGGCTATGACATGCCGGAGGTCGCGGCGCTGCGTACCGTGGCGGGCAGCGACTGGTCGATCGGTGCCGTAGTGGCGCCCGGACATCCGCTGGCGTCGCAATCGTCGGCGCGACTGGCCGAGTGCGCGGGGTATCCGCTGATCTTGCCGGCGCCATCGCTGTCGATCCGGGCGCTGGTGGATGAAGCGTTTGCGCGCCAGTCGCTCGACGTGATGCCGGCGGTGGAATCTACCTCGGTGGTATTGATCCAGCGGCTGGTGGCGACGGGCGCCGGCGTTGCACTGCTCAATCCGCTCGATGTGATGGAAGAGCGCATGCGCGGTTCGGTGGTGTTCGTGCCGCTGCGCGATGGCGACTTGCAGCGGCAGTCGTTGCGGCTGGTAACGCGTGGCCGTAGTCCGCTGACGCCCGCCGCCGGGTTGATGAGCGATGCGATGGCCGCCGCGCTCGCCGGGCTGTCTCGTTAGGGGTGTCCACAATTTGTGGACACCGAGCGCGAAAATCTGCGCTTGGGCCAGTGCGCCGAGCTTGCGTAGACTCGCTTTCGTTCACAACCTGGATACACAACCTGCCATGACCCTGATCCTCCAGCATGCCGACGTACTGGTCACCATGGACGCGCAGCGCCGCGAGATCGCCGATGGCGCGCTGGTCGCCAACGGGCCCGTCATTGAATGGGTGGGCGCCACCGCCGACTTGCCGGAGCAATATCGGCGCATGAGCGACGAAGGCGGCGCCGAAGTTGTCGACATGCGCGGTCATGTGGTGATGCCCGGGCTGGTCAATACGCACCACCATATGTACCAGAGCCTGACGCGTGCCGTGCCCGCTGCGCAGGACGCGGAGCTGTTTGGCTGGCTGACAAACCTGTACATGCTGTGGTCGCACCTGACGCCGGAGATGATCCGCGTCTCGACGCAAACCGCGATGGCTGAGCTGATGCTGTCCGGCTGCACGACCACCAGCGATCATCTCTACCTGTATCCGAATGGTGCGAAGCTCGACGATTCGATCGATGCGGCAAGACAGATCGGCATGCGTTTTCATGCCGCGCGCGGTTCGATGAGCGTGGGCCGTAGCCAGGGTGGCCTGCCTCCCGATGTGGTGGTCGAAACCGAGGCGGCCATCCTGCGCGACAGCCAGCGGCTGGTGGAGCAGTATCACGATGCATCGCGCCATGCGATGCTGCGCGTGGTGCTGGCGCCGTGTTCGCCGTTCTCGGTGTCGCGCGACCTGATGCGCGAGTCCGCCACCATGGCGCGCCACTATGGCGTATCGCTGCACACGCACCTGGCCGAGAACGACAACGATATCGCCTACTCGCGCGAGAAGTTTGGCATGACGCCGGCCCAGTATGCCGAGGACCTGGGCTGGGTCGGCCACGATGTCTGGCACGCGCACTGCGTAAAGCTCGATGACGAAGGCTTGGCGCTGTTTGCGCGCACCGGTACGGGTGTGGCGCACTGTCCGTGCTCGAACATGCGGCTGGCGTCCGGTATCGCGCCGATCCGCCGCATGCGCGATGCGGGTGTGCCGGTGGGGCTTGGTGTCGACGGCAGTGCATCGAACGACGGCGCGCATATGCTCGGCGAAGCGCGCCAGGCCATGCTGTTGCAGCGTGTGGGATTTGGCCCG
Source organism: Cupriavidus sp. (assembly GCF_057315035.1). Classification (NCBI taxonomy): domain Bacteria; kingdom Pseudomonadati; phylum Pseudomonadota; class Betaproteobacteria; order Burkholderiales; family Burkholderiaceae; genus Cupriavidus; species Cupriavidus sp. Next base: position 39,701 of record NZ_DBHKYV010000025.1, read on the forward strand.
GCCGCGATGAGTGCGCGCGAGGCGCTGGAGATCGCCACGCTGGGCGGTGCGCGCGTGCTGAATCGCGATGACATTGGTGCGTTGCTGCCTGGCATGTCGGCGGACATCGTGTCCTTCGACATGTCGGCGGTAGGCTACGCCGGTGGCGGGCACGATCCGGTTGCCGCGCTGGTGTTCTGCACGCCGTCCAATGTGTCGACCAGCATCATCAATGGTCGCGTGGTGGTACGCGACGGCCGGCTGTTGACCGTGGATCTGCCCAGCGTGCTGTCGGATCACCGGCGCCTGGCGCGCACCTTGTTCGAGCGCGCGGAACAGGCTGGGGTTTGATGAGTGGGCCGCATAAGCGGCCCCAGCCGAACCTCAATGCGCACGAAAACGCAAAAGGCCGGAAGCATTGCTGCTTCCGGCCTTTCTTGTGTCTGGTGGGGCGTGAGTGACTCGAACACTCGACCTACGGATTAAGAGTCCGCTGCTCTACCAACTGAGCTAACGCCCCGACGAAGACCGAGATTCTAGCAGCATTTTCGGCTTTGTCAAACGCTAAATGAAAAGTCTCGTAATGCCCTGCAAAGTTACGCGGTGGTCCGATCGGGGGCGGTCGATTCTGCGTGCGGCAAGCGTGTGCGTGATCGGTTCGATCGGCTCATCACGCTGACACATGCGCATGCGATGCTTTGCAATTCACCGGGCGCGGCGGCATGCAAAGCGCATGTGGCGGACGGAACTTGTTGCGCCCGCCATCGGTCATTCTGGGGGCATTGAGACGAGTCGCATTCTGCCAGGGCATGCAGGGGATCGAAGACGATTTCCGCAAAGCCATGTTAGGATGCTTCTCCACTTGCATATGGAGGGCTGTGATGATGGAAATCAAATTCCAGGAGCAAGACCGCTACGACATCAACAACGAGGGTTTGCTGTTCCACGCGCTTGTCGACGGTGAGCAAGTGACATGCGTGGTAACACGCGAAGCCCTGTGGGAAGGCTTCAGTGCCGACCAGGTGCTGTCGCTGGAAGAGGCGTTCCGCGCCGGTCGTGACACGATCGAACGCGCGGCCGTGGTACTGATCGAGCAGGGCGTGCCCCAGCCGGTCGTAGTCAAGAGAGCGCACGTGGCGCCGGTCTAAGACCGACGACCGACGGCAGCAACCCTCCGCCGCCGGTTTTGGCCTCGCTGTCCAGCAGGCCGACCGGTGCGCTACATCCCTACCGTTTCTCGTAGTTATTCTCGTAGTAACTTCAACCGATTGCCTAGATAGCCGCTCGCCGGGTTTGCCATTCAGGCAGGATGTGCCGTGTCCACTGGCGCAGTGTGTGGCGCATTGTCTGGCACGTCATGTCGTGGCGTGTGCTGCACGGCGCCGTCGTCGGCTGACGCGAAAGCGGGGCCACCTGGACGCTGCGAGCATTCCTCGAAAATACGCGCATGGCATTGCGCGCAAATCTCGGGAGACAGCGTGGCGATGATGGTGTGCAGCGCCTGCCGCTTGGTCGGGAAGATATGGTCGGCGCCAAGCTTGTTGGTGAACCCGGTCTGCTCCCAGGTATCGAGCACCTGCGTGCGTGGGCGGTGAAAGTAGAGATCGCCACCGGCCGCGCGCCGCTCGGTGAGTTCTGCTTCCCACATCTCGGCGCCGGCCAGGTCGATGAAGTTCATGCTCTTGGTCATAGCCAGCAGATGCTTCTGTTCCGCGTCGACCGTGCGCAGCCAGTGAAGCCGGTCGGTCACGTATTGCACGGCACCGAAGTAGATCGCACCTTCCATGCGCAGCAGCTTGAGTTGCGGGCATTCCGGTTGCGGACGGCGCAGTTCGTCCAGCGGGGTAAAGCGACGGCCGGGATCATCGGCATCGGGCACCAGGCTACGCACGGCCGGCCGCGACGTGCGGTACAGGTAGGCCACCAGCGACAGGATCGTGCCCAGCAGTACGGCCATTTCCAGCCGGATCGCCAGCGTGGCCACGAAGGTACCGACTGCAATCGCGAATTCGGTGCGCGACAGCCGCGCAATGCGGCGCAGCCGCCGGAAATCGAACAGGCCCCAGGCCACCAGCATCAGCATTGCGGCGATCGCGGCAAGCGGAATCTGCGCCAGTAGCGGGGCACTGACGGCCACCAGTGCCACCAGCAGCAACGCCGAGAACACGCTGGCCAGCGGTGTCTTTGCACCGGCTTCGAAATTCGGCATCGAGCGGTTCAACGAGCCGCACGAGATGTAGCCCGAGAACAGACCGCCCGCGATATTCGACAACCCCTGGCCAATAAACTCGCGGTTGGCATCGACATGCTGGCCCGAGCGCAGCGCCACGGCCTTGGCAATCGAGATCGACTGGCCAAGCGCCACGATCGTCAGCGCGGCGGCAATCCCGAGCAGGTCGGGTATCGTGCGCCAGTTGATGTCGGGAAGATGGAAGGGCGGGAGCGCCGAAGGAATCGGTCCCACCACGTTCACATGCTGCGCGCCGCCCCAGCCGCTATGGTTCAGCCAGAGCGACACGCTGAATCCGGCCAGCAGGCCGAGCAGCATGAACGGCATCCGGCGTGCAACGCGCTTGATGGCCAGCGTTACCACCAGCGTGACGCCACCCACGATCAGCGCACCGTGGTTGATGGTGTCGAAGTTATCGAACAGGAAGCGCACCACCCCGAACGCGCTGGTGCCCGTAGGCACTGCCAGGCCGAACAGGTCCTTGAGCGCGTACAACGCGATCAGCGTTGCCGCACCACACGTAAATCCCAGCAGTACCGATGGCGAGATGAAATTGGCCAACGAGCCAAGCCGGAGCACGCCCACCGCCAGTTGCAGGATGCCCACCAGCATGGTCACGGCCAGCGCCAGCGCGATATAGGCAGGGCTGCCAGCAAATGCAACCGGACTCAGCATCGCAAACAGCGCGAGAGAGTTGGCGTTGGTAGGGCCCGACATCACGTGCCAGCTCGATCCGAACAGCGCGGCCACGATGCACGGGATCACCGCGGTGTAGATCCCGTATTGCGGAGGCAGGCCCGCCAGCGTGGCAAACGCCACACCCTGCGGCAATACCAGGACTGCGCCAAGCAACCCGGCGACGAGGTCCGCACGCAACGTCAGCGGCGTGACGCGCCGCAGCCACGGAAACCAGCGTTGCAGGGCGGGAGTGTGGATGCGGGCGGCGGAGCTCATCGGTTCAGGCGAGATTCAGTGCGGCCACCACCGGCGTATGGTCGGACGGCTGCTCCCAGCGTCGCGGTTCCTTGTCGATCAGGCAGGTGGTACAGCGCTGTGCAAGCTCGGGCGACAGCAGGATATGGTCGATGCGCAGGCCAGCGTTGCGGCGGAAACCCATCATGCGATAGTCCCACCATGAGAAGGTTTTCTCGGGCTGTTCGAACATGCGGAACGAGTCGACCAGGCCCATCGCCACCAGTGCCTTGAACGCATCGCGCTCGGGCGGTGACACCAGGTTCTGGCCTTCCCATTTGGCGGGATCATGCACATCGCGGTCTTCAGGCGCGATATTGAAATCGCCGAGCAGCGCCAGCTTCGGGTACTTGACCATTTCGGCGCGCAGCCAGTCGGTCATGGCCTTGAGCCAGTCGAGCTTGTAGACGAACTTGTCGGAATCCAGCGCCTGGCCGTTCGGGAAGTACGCGCTGATCAGCCGCACATCGCCATAGGTACCGGCAATCACCCGCTGCTGCGCATCTTCGTAGCCGGGAATATTGCGTACCACATCGGTGGGCGCCGGCATGGTGCCGTCGCGCGCAACGATTGCCACGCCGTTGTAGGTCTTCTGACCCGTAAAGATGCTATGGAAGCCAGCTGCTTCGAGCTCCGCCAGCGGGTACTTGTCATCGGGCAGTTTCAATTCCTGCAGGCACAGCGCGTCGACTGGCGTACCGGCTGCTTCCTGCGCGGCCATCCATTGCAGCACCTGGGGCAGGCGCACCTTGAGGGAGTTGACGTTCCAGCTCGCGATTCTCATCGGCAATTATTCTTGTGTGGGTTACTGGCCAAACAGGCCACCGAGCAGGTCGCGTTCATTCAGCATGTCGAACGCAATCTGCTCATGAGTCTTCATGCAACGCCGGATCGCGGCCGGGATGGCGGCGCGCGTCTTGCGGCACAGCCCCGGTTGGTCCGCGAGCTCGATATGGAAGCCTTGTACCGTGCGGACCTCGTTGTCGCTCGGTGTGATCGTGACCACGATGCCGAGCTGGGCGCGCAGCTTTTCCTGCATCCGGCGCAGTTCGTCCAGCGTCTGCACCGCTTCCAGCCGGGCGACCAGCCGCTTTTCCTCATGCTGGGTCAGCATCAGGATGCGGCGGTCGGCAGCCGGGTTGTCGAACAGCACTTCCCGCTTGCAGTCGCAGGCACCCGGTGGACATTCCGTACGGATCGGAATCTGCGTGTCCATGGTCCGGGCGCCTGGTCAGCGAGCGTGCGATCAGGCCGCGACCGCAGCTTCCGCCATGCCGCCGTGCCGCAGCAGCGCTTCGATCTGCGGCGCACGCCCACGGAACGCCACGAACGATTCCATGGCCGGCCGGCTGCCGCCTACCGACAGGATCTCGCGGCGGTACCGCTCGCCTACTTCACTGTCGAGCACGCTGCCAGACAACTGTCCGGCTTCCTCGAACGCGGCATAGACATCGGCGGACAGCACCTCGGCCCACTTGTAGCTGTAGTAGCCCGCGGCGTAGCCGCCCGCAAAGATATGGCTGAACGTATTCGGCCAGCGCGACAGCGGCGATTGCGGCACCACGTGCTTCGCATCGTTGATCTGGCGCGAGAGCGTGAGCACGGATACCGGACCTTGCGGGTCGTAGTCGGTATGCAGGTGCATGTCGAACGACGAAAACACGATCTGGCGCAGGGTCATCATGCCGTTCTGGAAATTCTTCGCCGCCAGCATGCGGTCGAACAGCACGCGCGGCAGCGGTGCACCGGTTTCCACGTGGGCCGTCATCGTCGACAGCACCTCGTATTCCCAGCAGAAGTTCTCCATGAACTGCGATGGCAGTTCCACGGCATCCCATTCCACGCCGTTGATGCCCGATACGCCGAGGTCGCCCACCTGCGTAAGCATATGGTGCAAGCCATGGCCGAACTCGTGGAACAGCGTGATGACTTCGTCGTGCGTGAACAGGGCGGGCTTGCCGCCGACGGGCGCGGTGAAGTTGCAGGTCAGGTAGGCCACCGGGGTCTGCACGGTGCCGTTACCGCGCTCCTTGCGGCCGCGCGCGTCGTCCATCCAGGCGCCGCCGCGCTTGCCTTCGCGCGCATAGAGGTCGATGTAGAACTGCGCCAGCAGCGCACCTTGCGGCGACACCACGCGGAAAAAGCGCACGTCCTTGTGCCAGGTCTGCGTGTTATCGGGCTGGATATTCACCGAGAACAGCCTCTCGACCACGCCGAACAGGCCTTCCAGTACCTTGGGCTCCTGGAAGTACTGCTTGACCTCGTCATCGGAGAACGCATAGCGCTTCTGGCGCAGCTTTTCCGAAGCGTAGGCAACATCCCACGGCTCGATCTTGTCGAGGCCCAGTTCGGCCGCTGCGAATTCGCGCAGTTCCTTCCAGTCGGCTTCGGCGTAGGGACGGGCCTTGACCGCGAGTTCGTCGAGGAACTTCAGCACGTCGGCGGGCGACTCGGCCATCTTCGGCACCAGCGAGACTTCGCCGTAGTTGGCGTAGCCAAGCATCTGTGCCTCTTCACGGCGCAGCGTCAGCTGCTCGCGCATGTTCGACGTATTGTCCCAGTCCGCCTGGCCCTGGTTGTACTGCGCGCCAAGTTCCGAGGCACGCGTGACGCTGGCCTCGTACATGGTCTGGCGCAGGCCTCGGTCGTCGGCATACTGCAGCACCGGGAAGTACGACGGGAAGTGCAGCGTGAACTTCCAGCCGGTCTTGCCGTCCTTCTCGGCCGCCAGCGCGGCGGCTTCCTTTGCGTCGGCCGGGATGCCGGACAGACGCGATTCATCCTCCACGTAGAGCGCGTAGCCATTGGTGGCATCGAGCACGTGATCGGAGAAAGCCTTTGAAAGCTGGGCCTGCTGCTCCTGGATCTCGGCGAAACGCGGCTTGCTGTCTTCCGGCAGTTCGGCGCCGCCGAGGCGGAAGCCACGCAGTTCATTCTCGAGCAGTTGCTTGCGGGCAGGCGAGAGGGCGGCAAACTCGGGGCCGGCCGCCACGGCCTTGTACTTGTCGTACAGCGCCAGGCTCTGGCCCAGCGACGACCAGAACTCGGTCATGCGGGGCAGGTTGTCGGCATGTGCCTTGCGCAGTTCTGGCGTATCGGCCACGGCGCTCAGGTGACCCACCACGCCCCAGGCACGGCCCAGCGGTTCGGTGGCGGTCTCGAGCGCTTCCACGGCGCTGGTCCAGGTGGCTGGTGTGGCGGGATCCTCGGCGCGTGCCACGGCGGCCTGGGCATCGGCCAGCAGCACGTCAAGCGCGGTGCCGATGTGTTCGGGCCGGATCTCGGCAAAACGCGGCAGATCGGAAAAATCGAGCAGCGGGTTGTTGGCGCGGTCGGTGGTATCAGTCATGGCAATTCCCGGTTGGCGTGCCGCGACCTGGACCGGTGCGGCACGATTACCTGTGCAAGATGAGGCCTTTGCGGCCAAATATCCAGTACGACTTTGCTATTGGCGCGATTGAAGCGCCATTGGGACCTTCATCAGGCCAGGCCGGCTACGCGCTCGGCGGCTTCCAGCGTGTTGATCAGCAGCATCGTGATCGTCATCGGCCCGACACCGCCCGGTACCGGGGTGATATGGCCGGCCACCTCGCGCACGCCGGCAAAGTCCACGTCGCCGCACAGCTTGCCTTCATCGTTGCGGTTCATGCCCACGTCGATCACGACCGCGCCCGGCTTGACCATCTCGGCGGTGAGGATGTTGCGGCGGCCCACCGCGGCCACGATCACGTCGGCCTCGCGGGTATGCGCGGCCAGGTCGCGCGTCTTGCTGTTGCAGATCGTCACCGTGGCGCCGGCCTGCAGCAGCAGCATTGCCATTGGCTTGCCGACGATGTTCGAGGCGCCCAGCACCACGGCACGTGCGCCGCGCAGCGGGTACTGGATCGATTCGAGCATCTTCATGCAACCGTACGGCGTGCAGGGGCGGAACAGCGGGGCACCGGTCATCAGCGCGCCGGCATTGGCCACGTGGAAGCCATCCACGTCCTTTTCAGGCGCAATCGCCTCCAGGACCTTGTGGCTGTCGATGTGCTTGGGCAGCGGCAGTTGCACCAGGATGCCGTGGATCTTGGGATCGCGGTTCAGCGCGTCGATGCGGGCCAGCAGGTCGGCTTCGGAAAGGTCGGCCGGATAGCGGTCCAGCGACGAATGAAAGCCATTGTCCTCGCAGGCCTTGACCTTGTTGCGCACATAGACCTGGCTGGCCTGGTCTTCGCCGACCAGCACCACGGCCAGCCCCGGCTGGTGGCCGGCGGCGGTCAGGCGGGCGGCGCGCTGGGCAGCTTCGGCGCGGATCTGTTTGGCGAGGGCGTTACCGTCGATGAGTTGGGCGGACATGGGAGTTCGTGACTGGAGAAGCTTGGGGATGGGGCTCAGGCGCCGTGCGTGGACAGCGGTGCCGGATGCGAAACCGCGATTATAAAGGCTTGCGGACCTTCGCAAGCGGCTTGGGCGTGCCTCATTCGCCGCACTGAAGCGCGGTGGTGTTGGCCGACTGCTAGCATGCAGCAATGGACGTTGACGAATCTTCAATTCGGGGCTTGCTGGACACCTGGCCGTTGCCCACGCTGGCTGTCGCGGTGCTGGCATGGGCCGTTGCCCAGCGGCCCTGGCAACTGCTGAGGCGCGAGTCGCTCCAGCATGCGTGGCTTGGCATGCTGTTTTTCCTGACGCTGTTGTGGTCTGCCCATGCCACGATCGCTGGCGGCGTGGTCATACAGTTGATGGGCGCGACGTTGGCCGTGACGATGTTTGGCCTGCCGCTGGCCGTGGTGTCGCTGGCCATTGCCGACCTGGTGTCGCTGCTGGGGCTGGCCTATCTGTCCGGGCAGGTCTGGCAGAACATCGACTGGATATCGCTGGCGCCACGCTTTGTCTGGATGGCGGCCGTGCCGGCGCTGGTGACGGCGGGCCTGCAGGCCTGCCTGCGGCGCTGGCTGCCGCGCCATCTGTTCGTTTTCATTCTGGGCCACGGCTATTTTGCCGCGCTACTTGCCACCATCGTCTGTGGCGGCATGCGGCTGGCCTGGCTGCTGCAGGCGGGTCAGCCTTCCGGTGCTGGCCTCAGCGCCGGCGACCAGATGACCGGCGTGGTCATCATTGCCTTCGGCGAAGCGTTCCTGACCGGCATGCTGGTGGCGATCCTGGTCGTATATCGACCGCAGTGGGTCGTGACATTCTCGGAAATTGAATACCTGAGCCGGTGAGCGGGTTCCGGCTGGACGACAAGCAGGCACTGCGCGTGGCACGGGCCGCTGTCGCTGGCAACCGGGCGAGCCGGCTGCGTATCTGGATGGCGGATGGCGGATGGCGGATGGGGGTTTATCAGGCGCTGGGCGGCGCCTGAGTTCAGTGAATCAGCTGTTGCGCGACAGCGCCAGCCTGAGCAGGTCAGCGACTGTATTCACATTGAGCTTTTCCATGATGTTGGCGCGGTGCGCCTCCACCGTCTTGATCGAAATGCCCAGGTCGTCGGCAATCTGCTTGTTCAGGCGGCCGGCCACGATGCGCTCCAGTACCTGCTGCTCGCGCGTGGTCAGCTTGCCCAGCAGATCCTTGGCGGCGCGCTGTTCGCGGGCAGTGGAATGGTCGGAGCGGGCCTTGGTCAGCATCCGTTCCACCAGCGCGCGCAGTTCCGATTCGTCGAAAGGTTTCTCGATGAAATCGATCGCTCCGCGCTTCATCGTCGATACCGCCATCGGTACATCGCCGTGGCCCGTGATAAAGACGATCGGGATATCGATATTCTCGGCAATCATGCGTTCCTGCAGTTCCGGACCGCTCATGCCAGGCATGCGCACGTCGAGGATCAGGCAGGACACCTGGCCGGCGTCGTAGGCGGAGAGGAACTGCTCGGCGCTGTTGAAGCTGCGCACCTGATAGCCATTGCCCTCTAGCAGCCAGGTCAGCGAGTCGCGCATCGCTTCATCGTCGTCGACGATAAAGACGGTCTCGCCACGATGCGGCGTTGGGCTGGGCGTTGCGGTCATGAAGTCTCCTGGGGCAAAGTCGTTTGCAACGAAGTGTAACTGTATGCGGCGGTGCGCAACACCCCCTGGGTCAATGGCCCGGACGGCCTCCCGATGCCCCGCGGCAGAGGGTCGTCCGGCATGCCAGGGGGGTTCCCGTTACTGTTCGGGTAGCGCAGGCTGCAACGGCAGGGTGATTTTAAACGTACAACCGATGCCGTCCACATTGTTTTCCACCCAGAGCCGGCCCTGGTGGGATTCAATGATCGAACGGCAGATATTCAGGCCCATGCCCATGCCGTCCGATTTGGTGCTGAAGAACGGTTCAAACAGCCGTTCCTTGGTGGCCTCGTCCACGCCGGGGCCCTGGTCGATCACGTCGATACAGCAGCATTGGCCGAACTCGACGTTCTCGATGCGCGCATGCAGGCGCACCACGCCCGCGGCGCGCATGGCCGGCAGGCCGGCCATGGCCTCCACGGCATTCTTGAGCAGGTTCAACAGCACCTGTTCGATCAGCACCGGATCCACGTACAGCATCAGCGGCGGAGCCGGCAGGCGGGTCAGGATGGTCACGCGGCGGCGCGTGGCTTCCAGATCGGCCAGGCCCACGGAGTCGGCCACGATGTCATGGAGCGCGGCCTCGCGCCGTTGCGGCTGGCTGCGCTTCACGAAGCCGCGGATGCGGCTGATGATCGTGCCCGCGCGCACGGCCTGCGCCGAGGTCTTTTCCAGTACCGGGATCAGGTCTTCGGGCGTGCTGCGGCCCGAATGCAGGCGCGCCACGGCACCCATGCAGTAGTTATTGATGGCGGCCAGCGGCTGGTTCAACTCGTGTGCCAGCGACGAGGCCATTTCACCCATGGTGGTCAGGCGGCTCGTGAACTGCAGGCGCTCCTCGTGCTGTCGGGCCATTTCCTCGGCGGCCTTGCGTACGGTGACGTCGGTGGCGATCTGCATCTGCGCCAGGTGGCCGTCCACCCACTGGATGTACCGGCGACGCACCTCGAACCACTTCTGCATGTCGGGTACGAACACTTCGCGCGCGTCGGATGCGTACGGCATCAGTTCGGAGGCGGGCAGGCCGGCGTAGGCATCGACAAAGTCGGTGTTGTCGCTCGACATCTGCTCCTTGTCGAAATCGTCGCCGGCCAGCTTCAGGTGGCCCTCGGCCTCCCAGCCAAACAGCTGGCGGTAGTAGCGATTGGCAAACAGCAGTTCGGCCTTGTCGGTGGCCAGCACCGACACCGCGGCATCGAGGCTTTCGAGCACGGTGGTGAAGCGGTCGTGCGCGGCGGCCAGTTCCTCGCGAGCCCGCTTGGGTTCGGTGATGTCAGTCATCGAACTCATCCAGCCCGTATGGCGGCCCCGGCTGTCGACCAGCGGCGACACATACATGCGGGCGAAGAAGCTGCTGCCGTCGCGGCGCATCACGCGCATTTCATAGCCCGTGGCCGGCGATTTGCCCTGCAGCGTCAGGTCGATCTGCTTCTGCATCTCCTGCTGGTCATTGGGCGGCCAGTAGGGGAAGGGCGGCACGCGGCCAACCAGTTCGGTCTCGGACCAGCCTGTCATGCGGCAGAACGCCGGATTCACGTAGGTGATGCGGCCATTGAGGTCGAGCGCGCGCAGGCCGATCAGCATCGAGTTTTCCATCGCGCGGCGGAACGATGTCTCGGCCAGCAGCGCGCGCTGCGCCTCGGAGCGGCGGCTGGTATGCCGCCACATGCTCCACAGGCTCCACAGCAGGAAGCACGACAGCCCCACCACCAGCCACAGCAGCATGTTGTTGGGCAGGTTCGACGGCGGCGGGTACGCATCGGCGCGTAGCGACAGCGAATGGCCTGGCGGGTCGAGCAGTACCTCGTAGGACAGCGCATTGCCGGGCACCGGACGCACCGATGTGCTGGCACGCGTCTGGTTGTTCTTGTCGATCAGCGAAAAGCGGTAGCGCTCAGTCAGTTCCGGCGGCAGCAGGTGGGTCAGGATGCCGTTGATCGAATACAGCGCGCCGAGCGTACCGAGGAACTCGTTGTCGCGCACGATCGGTACTTCCATCAGCATGAAGCTGTCGCCGCGATCGTTCATCAGCGGACGCGAGTAGACCACGCGCTGGGTTTCACGCGCGGCGTCGAACGTGTCGAGCACTTCCGGTTCAAGCGGCTGGTCCACCGTCTCGCGCAGGCGCGCCGCGAACTCGGATGTGGACGGCAGCGACCAGCGACCGCGCTTGGTGGCGTCGAGCCAGTTGATAAAGACGATCTCGGGGTTCTCGCGCAGGATTTCCTGGGCGGCCGTACGGTAGGCGCCCTGGTCGAGCTGCGCGGCGGCGATATCGCGCGCCAGCGACGCCAACTGGTCCTGGTTGCTCAGCAGTGACAGCCGTACGCGTTGCTGCGCCCATGCGGCGTCGCGATACAGCGCATCGCGCTGCTGCTGGCGTTCGGTTTCATGCAGCGACCAGAGGATGACGCCCATCGCCACCGTGAACAGCACGATGGCCACCAGCGGGATGAACATGAACCAGCTGGTGGCGACCAGGTTGCGCCAGCGCATGATCCAGAGCCGGCGAGGCGCCGGCGCCAGCTGTTCCCTGGCGTCCTGATGCTCGCCATGGACGCTATGTTCGGGGTGGTCAAGATGCGGGTCGCCATGTTCCGCACGCGCGACACCGGTCGACACGCCATGAGAAGCGTCGCTGACCGTGCTGGCGGAGTTCGGTGGCAGGATGGCCGTGCGCAGGCCGGAGAGGATTCGTTTGAAAAACTGCATAGGGGATTGACGGCTGACCAGCCAGTGTATCGGCTTTATTGCGGTGCGTCGCTTGGGGAAACCGCCTACTCGCCACAGCGGGATCGGGCTTGGTGGGGAAGTCCGCCACAGTGCCGTGCCGGCGGTTCTGGTGCACTGCCGCATAATTTCACATTATAAAAAAGGACTTCGTAATCTGAAAATTTCGCTTGTCAGCCGCTGCTGTGCTTCCATAGAATCGCTTCGACCGAACAATGCGGGCGAGCGCCATGCGTTTGCCGACCGAGGATCCGGGCGATACGACCCGAAATAAGGATCCCGGGCCCTGGCCAGTGAACCGATGCCAGGGAAAGGCGAGGGGCTTCGCCGCGACGTCAAAACCGTCACACCGGCCGACCGATATCCGCCACACCAAGGCGGCGCCGGGGCAGGAATTTACCCAGGAGGCAGTCATGTCCGCTGTACCAGAGCAGATCCTCGGCGCCAGCAGCGCCAACGACGCAGATCCCCAGGAAACGCACGAATGGCTGGATGCCCTGCAGGGCGTCCTGAATGCGGAAGGTGCCGATCGCGCAGCCTTCCTGATCGACAAGCAGATCGAATACGCACGCGTGAATGGCGTTACGCAGCCGTTCCACGCCGAAACGCCGTACATCAACACCATCCCGGTGGAGCAGCAGGCGCGCATTCCCGGCGACCAGGACGTCGAGCACCGCATCCGCTCGTACACGCGCTGGAACGCCATGGCCATGGTGCTGCGTGCCAACAAGCACACCAACGTTGGCGGCCACATCTCGTCGTTCGCCTCGGCGGCCACGCTCTATGACGTGGGCTACAACCACTTCTGGCGCGCCCCGTCGGAACAGAGCGGCGGCGACCTGGTTTTCGTGCAGGGCCACTCGGCACCGGGCGTGTACTCGCGCGC
>NZ_DBHKYV010000025.1:52536-121633 GCF_057315035.1 Cupriavidus sp.
TTCCTGCTGGGCCGCCTGACCACCGAACAGCTCGACAACTTCCGCCAGGAAGTGGACGGCAAGGGCATCTCGTCGTACCCGCACCCGTGGCTGATGCCGGACTTCTGGCAATTCCCGACCGTGTCGATGGGCCTGGGCCCGATCATGGCCATCTACCAGGCACGCTTCATGAAGTACCTGGGCAGCCGCGGCCTGACGAACGCGGGCGACCGCAAGGTGTGGGCGTTCCTGGGCGACGGTGAAACCGACGAACCGGAATCGCTGGGCGCGATCGGCATGGCCGGCCGCGAGAAGCTGGACAACCTGGTCTTCGTGATCAACTGCAACCTGCAGCGCCTGGACGGTCCGGTGCGCGGCAACGGCAAGATCATCCAGGAACTGGAATCGGAATTCCGCGGCTCGGGCTGGAATGTGATCAAGGTGGTGTGGGGCAGCCGCTGGGACCAGCTGCTGGCGCGCGACACCAAGGGCCTGCTGATGAAGCGCATGATGGATTGCGTGGACGGCGAGTACCAGACCTTCAAGGCCAAGGACGGCGCCTACGTGCGCGAGCACTTCTTCAACACGCCGGAACTGAAGGCCATGGTGGCCGACTGGTCCGACGACGACATCTGGCGCCTGAACCGTGGCGGCCATGATCCGCACAAGGTGTACGCGGCCTACAAGGCGGCCAGCGAGCACAAGGGCCAGCCGACGCTGATCCTGGCCAAGACCATCAAGGGCTATGGCATGGGCGATGCCGGCCAGGCCATGAACGTGGCCCACCAGCAGAAGAAGATGCCGGTGGACGCGATCCGTGCGTTCCGCGACCAGTTCAACATCCCGGTGCCGGACGACAAGCTGGAAGACGTTCCGTACCTGACCTTCGACGAAGGTTCGAAGGAACTGGAATACATGCGCCAGGCGCGCATGAACCTGGGCGGCTACCTGCCGGCCCGCCGCCAGAAGGCCGACGCGCTGAAGGTGCCCGAGCTGTCGGCGTTCGACGCGCTGCTCAAGGCCACCGGCGAAGGCCGCGAAGTGTCCACCACGATGGCCTTCGTGCGGATCCTGAACACGCTGCTCAAGGACAAGCAGATTGGCAAGCACGTGGTGCCCATCGTGCCGGACGAGTCGCGCACCTTCGGGATGGAAGGCCTGTTCCGCCAGGTTGGTATCTGGAACCAGGAAGGCCAGAAGTACGTGCCGGAAGACCATGACCAGCTGATGTTCTACAAGGAATCGCAGACTGGCCAGGTGCTGCAGGAAGGCATCAACGAAGCCGGCGCGATGTGCGACTGGATCGCCGCCGCCACGTCGTACTCGACGCACGGCGTGCAGATGATTCCGTTCTACATCTACTACTCGATGTTCGGCATCCAGCGTATCGGCGACCTGTGCTGGGCGGCTGCCGACATGCGCTCGCGTGGCTTCCTGCTGGGCGGCACCTCGGGCCGTACCACGCTGAACGGTGAAGGCCTGCAGCACGAAGACGGCCACTCGCATGTGTTCCATGCCGTGATCCCGAACTGCATCTCGTACGATCCGACGTTCCAGTACGAACTGGCCGTGATCATGCAGGACGGCCTGCGCCGCATGTACGCCGAACAGGAAGACGTGTACTACTACCTGACGGTGATGAACGAGAACTACGAGCATCCGGAAATGCCGGCTGGCGTGGAGAAGGACATCGTCAAGGGCATGTACCAGTTCCGCAAGGGCGTGGAAAACAGCAACGCACCGCGCGTGCAGCTGCTGGGTTCGGGCACGATCTTCCGCGAAGTGATTGCCGCCGCCGACATGCTCAAGAAGGACTGGGGTGTGGAATCGGACATCTGGAGCTGCCCGAGCTTCACCGAACTGGCCCGCGAAGGCCAGGACACCGAGCGTCACAACCTGCTGAACCCGACCGAAGCCCCGCGCGAGTCGTTTGTCGCGCAGAAGCTCAAGGGCGTGCGCGGTCCGGTCATCGCCTCGACCGACTACATTCGTGCGTTTGCCGAGCAGATCCGTCCGTTCGTGCCGCGCCGCTATGTGGTACTGGGCACCGACGGCTTCGGCCGCTCGGATACCCGCGAGAAGCTGCGCCACTTCTTTGAAGTGGACCGCAACTGGGTGACGGTGGCCGCGCTGAAGGCGCTGGCCGACGAGGGTGCGATCGGTCGCGAGAAGGTGGCCGAAGCCATCAAGAAGTACAACCTCGACCCGAACAAGCCGAACCCGATGTCGGTCTGATTCCCGGACTTGCACGACTGAACCCCCGCAGCGCGGTATCCGACGCGCCGCGGGGCGCCCCCGGCTGAGCCGGTGGTGCCCCACGGCGCGGGTGATGCGCGGCAGCGTGACAGATGCGTGCGGCGAGAGTAACCTCGCCGGGCGTTTGTCGCGTTTGTCGTATCTGACCAGAGTGCCGGCTGCCCAGGAGAGACACTGAATGAGTCAAGCGATTGAAATCAAGGTGCCGGATATCGGCGACTATGACGCCGTTCCCGTCATCGAAGTGCATGTGAAGCCGGGCGACCAGATCAACGCGGAAGACGCGCTGGTCACGCTGGAGTCCGACAAGGCCACGATGGACGTGCCGTCGCCACAGGCCGGCACCGTCAAGGAAGTGCGGATCAAGGTGGGCGACAACGTGTCCGAAGGCTCGGTCCTGGTGATGCTGGAGCCTGCCGGCGCCGCCGCGTCGGCTCCGGCCCCCGCTGCCGCAGCACCCGCACCGGCCCCCGCTGCCGCCGCGCCCGCGCCGGCAGCTGCTGCTCCGGCCCCGGCCGCCGCGCCGGCTGGCGGTGGCGGTACGGTCGAGGTCAAGGTGCCCGACATTGGCGACTACGACGCCGTGCCCGTGATCGAAATCCATGTGAAGCCGGGTGACCAGATCAACGCGGAAGACGCGCTGGTGACGCTGGAGTCCGACAAGGCCACGATGGACGTGCCGGCCCCGCAAGGCGGCACCGTCAAGGAAGTCAAGGTCAAGGTTGGCGACAATGTGGCACAGGGCACGTTGATCCTGATCCTGGAAGCTGCAGGTGGTGCCGCGGCTGCCCCGGCGCCGGCACCGGCTGCAGCAGCGCCGGCTCCCGCGCCTGCCGCCGCCCCGGCTCCTGCCGCGGCTGCTCCCGCCCCGGCACCGGCTGCGGCCGCCGCACCGGCCCAAGGCGTCACGGGCAAGGCTGCTCACGCCAGCCCGTCGGTGCGCAAGTTTGCGCGCGAGCTCGGTGTCGATGTGTCCCGCGTACCGGGCTCCGGTCCCAAGGGCCGTATCACGCAGCAGGACGTGCAGGGCTTCGTGAAGGGCGTGATGTCCGGCCAGACCGCCGCGCCGGCGGCTGCCGCCGCCGCTGGGTCGGGCGTGGGCCTGGACCTGCTGCCGTGGCCGAAGGTTGATTTCACGCGCTTTGGCGAGGTGGAATCGAAGCCGTTGTCGCGCATCAAGAAGATCTCGGGCGCCAACCTGCATCGCAACTGGGTCATGATTCCGCACGTCACGAACTGTGACGAGGCCGACATCACCGACCTCGAAGCTTTCCGCGTACAGCTGAACAAGGAAAACGAGAAGGCCGGCATCAAGGTCACGATGCTCGCGTTCATGATCAAGGCCACCGTGGCGGCGCTGAAGAAGTTCCCGAACTTCAATGCATCGCTGGACGGCGACAACCTGGTGCTGAAGAAGTACTTCAACGTCGGGTTTGCGGCCGACACGCCGAATGGCCTGGTCGTTCCGGTGATCAAGGATGCCGACAAGAAGGGCGTGTTCCAGATCAGCCAGGAAATGGGCGAACTGGCCAAGCTGGCCCGCGACGGCAAGCTCAAGCCGGACCAGATGCAGGGCGGCTGCTTCTCGATCTCGTCGCTGGGCGGCATCGGTGGCACGTACTTCACGCCGATCATCAACGCGCCGGAAGTGGCCATCATGGGCGTATGCAAGTCGTACATGAAGCCGGTCTGGGACGGCAAGCAGTTCGAGCCGCGCCTGACGCTGCCACTGTCGCTGTCGTGGGATCACCGCGTGATCGACGGCGCCGAGGCGGCACGCTTCAACACGTACTTCGCCCAGTTGCTGGCCGATTTCCGCCGCATTCTGCTGTAAGCGGTCGCTTAAAGATGATTCTGGCGTCGTTGCGCGGCCTTGCCGTACCACTTGTACTGTCTGCGGCCGCGCGCCTAGCCAGAACCGCTTCGCTTCACCTTGAAGCAACCGCAACGCACACCGGCTTTGCCGGTGTGCGAACTGCGTGACGCTTGGAGAGGGTCCATGACTACCTGCGTTGTCGTACGTAAGGGTGACGAGGTGGCGATCGCGGCCGATGCGCTGGTGACGTTCGGCGACACGCGGCTGTCGCGTGCCTATGAGCGCAACCAGAAGGTGATTCCCGTGGGCGAGAGTTTCGTCGCGCTGGCGGGCACCACCGCGCATTTTCCGGTGATGCGCGCGCTGTTGACGGGCATGGGCGACGAATGCCGCCTGTTGACGCGCGACGATGTGTTCCGGACCTTCCTCAAGGTGCATGAACGGCTCAAGAACGAGTACTTCATCAACACCAAGGAAGACGAGGACGACCCTTATGAGTCATCGCAGATCGTCTGCCTGATCGCCAATCCGGGCGGCATCTATGGCGTCTATTCCTACCGCGAGGTGTTTTCGTTCGACCGCTTCTGGGGTATTGGCTCGGGCCGCAACTATGCGCTCGGGGCAATGCATGCGGTGTACGACCAGCCCGGCCTGGGTGCCGGGGACATTGCGCGGATCGGCGTCGATGCCGGGATCGAATTCGACAAGAGTTCGGCCGGACCGATCGATGTGCATACGGTGAAGCTTCAGATGACGCCCCTGCAGCCGGGCGACGTGGCAACCAACAACGACGGCGCGCCCTGACCCCGCGAGCGGGCGGGACGCGCATCCCAGGAGGAAAAGCATGAGTGTGATCGAAGTCAAGGTGCCGGATATCGGCGATTTCGACGCGGTGGAAGTGATCGAGGTGCTGGTCAAGGCCGGCGACACGGTCGAGGTAGAGCAGTCGCTGATCGTGCTGGAAAGCGACAAGGCCAGCATGGAAGTGCCGTCGTCGTCGGCCGGCAAGGTCGTGGACGTCAAGGTCAAGGTAGGCGACAAGGTGGCCAAGGGCACCGTGATCTGCACCGTGGAAGCGGGTGCGGCCGCAGCGCCGGCACCGGCTCCCGCCGCGGCGCCTGCTCCCGCGGCAGCCCCGGCACCGGCCGCTGCGCCGGCTGCGGCACCCACGGCCGCCAAGCACAGCGGCAGTGCCGACATCCAGTGCGACATGCTCGTGCTGGGCGCAGGCCCCGGCGGCTACTCGGCAGCCTTCCGCTCGGCGGACCTCGGCATGAACACGGTGCTGGTGGAGCGCTACGGCACGCTGGGCGGCGTCTGCCTGAACGTCGGTTGCATCCCGTCGAAGGCACTGCTGCATAACGCGGCCGTGATCGACGAGGCCAAGGCGCTGGCCGCGCACGGCATCCTGTTCGGCGAAGCCAAGATCGACCTGGACGGCCTGCGTCACTACAAGGAAAGCGTGGTCAACAAGCTGACCGGTGGTCTGGCTGGCATGGCCAAGTCGCGCAAGGTACAGGTGGTGCGCGGTATCGGCACGTTCCTCGACCCGAATCACCTCGAAGTGCAGGAAACCGAGGGCGATGCCAAGGCGACCAATGGCAAGAAGACCGTGATCCGCTTCGAGAAGGCGATCATCGCGGCCGGTAGCCAGGCCGTGAAGCTGCCGTTCATTCCTGAAGATCCGCGCATTTTCGATTCGACGGGCGCGCTGGAACTGCGCGATATCCCGAACAAGATGCTGGTGATCGGCGGCGGCATCATCGGCCTGGAAATGGCCACGGTGTACAGCACGCTGGGCGCACGCATCGACGTGGTGGAAATGCTCGACGGCCTGATGCAGGGCGCCGACCGGGACCTGGTCAAGGTCTGGGACAAGATGAACAAGCAGCGCTTCGACAACGTAATGCTGAAGACCAAGACGGTTGGCGTGGAAGCCAAGCCGGACGGCATCTACGTGAAGTTCGAAGGTGAGGGCGCGCCGGCTGAACCGGTTCGCTACGACGCGGTGCTGGTATCGGTGGGCCGCTCGCCGAACGGCAAGAAGATTGGTGCCGAGAAGGCTGGCGTGGCAGTGACCGACCGCGGCTTTATCGACGTCGACAACCAGTTGCGCACCAACGTGCCGCACATCTTCGCGATTGGCGACATCGTCGGCCAACCGATGCTGGCCCACAAGGCCGTGCACGAAGCCCACGTGGCCGCGGAAGCCGCCCATGGCGAGAAGGCGTACTTCGACGTCAAGCAGATTCCTTCGGTGGCCTACACCGATCCGGAAGTGGCCTGGGCCGGCCTGACCGAGGAACAGTGCAAGGCGCAGGGCATCAAGTACGGCAAGGGCGTATTCCCTTGGGCCGCCTCTGGCCGCGCCATCGCCAATGGCCGCGACGAAGGCTTCACCAAGCTGATCTTCGACGAGGAAACGCACCGCATCATCGGTGGCGGCATTGTCGGCACCCATGCGGGCGACCTGATCAGCGAAGTGTGCCTGGCCATCGAGATGGGCGCCGATGCCGTGGATATCGGCAAGACGATCCACCCGCACCCGACGCTGGGCGAATCGGTTGGCATGGCTGCGGAAATCTACGAAGGCGTCTGCACGGACGTACCGCCGCCGCGCAAGCGTTAAGCGCTGGAAGTTGCTGTAACTGCTGTAGCGAAGGAAACCCGCCATCAGGCGGGTTTCTTTTTGGGCAGTTGTTCAATTAACCGCCAAGATTTCAAACTCCACAAGCTACCGCCCCTCTCCCGCGATGCGGGAGAGGGGCGGGGGGAGAGGGCAAGGCCGCTCAAGCTGAGACGCGTCGCAATTTGAACCTCAGGCCCTCTCCCCCGACCCCTTGTATGTCGCGCGGGAGAGGGGAGCCTCTTGTAAAACCCAGACGAAAAAAATCCCGGCTACCTGCATGCAGGGGCCGGGCTGGAATCGATACCTTTTGGATTCAGTACCGAGGAGACATTGGTACGAGGCGATTGACGCTTGACTCAGTCATTCACCACCGTTGGCAAAACGTCCGCGCATAAGGCTGGGTAGGGCGCTTTGCCAACGGACCGGCCGAAGCCGGTACGCTGGAGTACTACGGGTGCTTAGGCAGCAGTTGCCGACTTCTTGGCAGCCGTGCGAGCCGTGGCGCTGGCTTGCTGGGCAGCCTTGGTCGCGGCGGTGGCAGCGGCCTGGAAGTTGGTCTCGGCCATTTCAACAGCCTGCTTCGTGGCCTTCTGGACCGACTCGTAGGCGTTGTTGGCGGCGGAGATTGCCGACTTCACGATAGCCACGGTCGATTCCGAACCTGCCGGTGCGTTCTTGGCGAAGTTGTCGACCAGGGCTTGCACGTTCTTGGTGCCTTCGGCCAGTTGGGCTTCAGCAACCTTGGTGAACTCGCTTTGGGTTTCCGAAGCGATTTCATACAGGTGGCGCGTGTAGGCCAGGGTCTTTTCGGCAACCGGTTGCACGAGCGATGCCTGGATGGCCAGCAGTTCCTGGGCATCCTTGGCGGACAGCGCCTTCTTGGCGTTGTCGACGTTTTCGGCGAACGTAGCCTTGACCACTTGCAGGTTCAGCTCAACCAGCTTCTCGACGCCTTCGAAGGCTTTCGAGGTCAGGCCGAACAGGGTCTCGAGGTTGGCTTTTTGTGCGGCTGCAACTTGTTCAGGGGTCAGGATCATTGCTGGTCTCCAGTGGTGAACTTCAAGGTCAAGCAAAAGTGAAATTAAGCCGCCCAGATGTCAAAGCCATGACTTATGTCTTGACTAGCCCGAGCGTGTATCTATTTGTGGGCGTCAGGCTGGGTCGTGTAAAACTTCCCTGCCTTTGATGCGCCGCAACAATTCCAATTCTAAGAAAACCAAGATGGGTGTCAAGCGGTTTTTGTGCATCGCACAAAAAATAGTCCGGTGAAACGGTCTGCAAGGGCAGGAAAATCCACGTGGAGCCCATGGGGCAAGGGTTTATCCTGATCTCCGCGCGTGGTGCGGCGCCAGAAATTCAGGCGTTTCAAGCGCCATGCGGCGACGCAGCCGGCTCGGTGCTACCATCGCTGACTGCCCGGTCGGCGAATGATGCCAAAGCATCACAAGCGACCCGTTTGTCCGCACCCGCCCCCAACCCTCGATGCTTGCCTTTTACGCCGACCACTTTGTCCTGCCGCTGCCGCCGGGGCATCGCTTCCCGATGCGCAAATACAGCATGCTGCGCGATGCCGTGCTGCGCGACTTGCCGGAGGTGCAGCTGCATGAGGCGCCGCGCGCCGACGACGCGGCGCTGGCCTTGGCGCACACCGCCGAATACATCGCCGCGGTCTCGGGCGGCCAGCTCGATCCGGCACGCCAGCGCGAGATCGGTTTTCCGTGGTCGCATGAAATGGTGGAACGCTCACGGCGTTCGGCCGGTGCCACGATGGCTGCGTGCCGTACGGCGCTCGACCAGGGTATAGCGGTCAACCTCGCGGGCGGCACGCACCATGCGTATGCCGACAAGGGCGGTGGCTTCTGCGTGTTCAACGATGCTGCAATTGCCGCGCGCCATTTGCAGCGGGATGAAGTCGGGCAACGCGTGCGTCGCGTGGCGGTCATCGATCTCGACGTGCACCAGGGCAACGGCACTGCCTCGATCCTGCGCGACGATCCGAGCGTGTTCACGTTGTCGCTGCACGGCGAGAAGAACTATCCGTTCCGCAAGGAGGCCAGCGACCTCGATGTCGGCTTGCCCGATGGTTGCGATGACGATGGATATGCGCAGGCGTTGGCCGGTGCGCTCGACACGCTGCAGGCGCGCTTCGCGCCCGACCTGCTGGTCTACCTGGCGGGTGCCGACCCACACGAGGATGACCGCCTGGGGCGGTTGCGCCTGACGATGGCAGGTCTTGCGCGGCGCGACACGATGGTGTTCGACTTTGCCCTGGCTCGCCGGCTGCCGATTGCGGTCGCCATGGCGGGTGGCTACGGCAACCAGATCGAGAACACTGTGGCGGTGCACACGCAAACCGTCACGCTGGCGTCGCACTATCACGCCCTCTATCACGCCCAGTATTGCGCATCGCAGAACCGCGTCATCGCGCCTGGCGTGGCAACGCAAGCAACATGAACGTTGCAGATAAAGAAAAAAGTTTGGAACCTTGCGGCAAACCGTACGCTCATACGAACCTGTCGTGTGGCTGTGGCATCGCAATTCAAGATTCCGTCTCTCATGGACGTCCACTGATTCATCATCGATGAAGCCTGAACCCGATCGTCGCGGTGCGTATGCGCACTTCCAATCCATCACGACACGTTGGATGGATAACGATGTCTATGGTCACGTGAACAACGTTGTCTACTACAGTTACTTTGATACCGTTGTTAATACGTACCTGATTCGCGAAGGCGTGCTCGACATCGAGGCAGGCCCGACCATCGGCCTGGTGATCGAGACGCAGTGCAATTACTTCTCGTCGCTGAGCTTTCCCGATACGGTCGTAGCCGGTTTGCGCGTGGCGAAGCTTGGCAATTCGAGCGTGCGCTACGAAGTCGGTTTGTTCTGCAACGACGATGACGTGGCTGCGGCGCAGGGACACTTCGTTCACGTGTACGTGGATCGCGCGACGCGCAGGCCGGTGGCATTGCCGCCCGCGTTGCGCCAGGCATTGCAGCGGCTGGTGGTGAACCAGCCGGACCAATGAGCAGGATTTGAGGAATTCAAGGAATTGAGGAGACCGCAGAGCATGTCGAATCCCGGTGACGCAGCGATCGTTGATCGCGCCATCACGACCCGCCGTTCGGTGCGCGCGTTCCTGGACGCGCCGGTGCCGCGCGAAACCGTCGAGGAGATCCTTGCGGTGGCCAGCCGCGCGCCGTCTGGTACCAACACGCAGCCGTGGAAGGTCTATGTGTTGTCGGGCGACGCCAAGGCGCGCTTCTGTGCCGACGTGCTGGCCGCCTACGACGACCCCGAGCGCGATTCAAAGTATCGCGAGGAATATCCGTACTATCCGCGCGAATGGGCCGACCCGTACCTGGCGCGTCGGCGCAAGGTTGGCTGGGACCTGTACAGCCTGCTGGAGATTCGTCGCGAGGACAAGGCGCGCATGCACGAGCAGCATGCGCGCAATTTCCGTTTCTTCGATGCGCCGGTTGGCCTGATCTTCACGATCGACCGGATCATGGAGCAGGGCAGTTGGCTCGACTACGGCATGTTCCTGCAAAGCATCATGGTGGCGGCACGCGCACGGGGTCTCGATACCTGCCCGCAAGCCGCCTTTACGCAATTTCACAGCATCATCAAGCAGCAACTGAGGCTGACCGAGGAGGAGATGGTTGTGTGCGGGATGTCGCTGGGCTATGCAGACCCGAATGCGACAGCCAATCAGTTGACGACGGAACGTGAACCGGTAAGCGGGTTCGTGCGTTTCCTCTCATGATTTGCCCTGATTTGCCATCAGGATTCTGCCATGCAGGCCGATATCGACGTATAGATGATGTAGAGGGACAGGTCGTTGCAGTGGATTGTCGACACCGATGTCGGCATCGATGTCGACGTGACGGTTGATGCTCAGCGACCGACCGAAGTGTTGTTTTTGAGTTGGCGGGTAAATGTCTTAAACGTCTCTTTTCCCGTAATGTGGAAATGTTTGCGAATCAAACTTTAAAGAGCCGCTGTAAGTCATTAATCTTGCTAAGAATTTCTTAATTTCCTAAACTAGCGCCATTCCGCACTAGCGCTGAACAGACCATGTTCCGGACCGAATCCTTTATGTCTCGACTTTTCGGCCTTCCTCAATTGACCGCCCTCGCCACTACGGCGCTGGTATCGGTTGCCCTGATGGCCGCGCCGGCCACGTACGCAGCGACGAAGTCGACTGCGGCGAAAACGTCGGCGAAAAAGACCGAAAAAGCTTCTAAAACAAGCAAAAAAACCGCTTCCGAAAAGGTGGCGGCGTCTCCACGCAAGGTGATTGTCGTCAAGAACGGCAAGCGAACAGCCGTAGCCAGCCATGCCGCGCCGGTCCGGGCGGCCTTCGTGCCGGCCAAGCCGTCGCTGGGTGAGGCGATGGGCTTGCGCGATACCGATGACGCGCTGTCGCTGCGTTCGTCGGTTGCGCTGGTGATGGACCAGAACACCAATGAGGTGTTGTTCCAGAAGAATCCGACGGCCGTGCTGCCGATTGCTTCGATCACCAAGCTGATGACGGCCCTGGTGGTGATGGATTCGCGCCTGCCAATGGATGAAATGCTGACGGTGTCCGAGGACGATCGCGACACCGAGAAGCACAGCAGCTCGCGCCTGCGTTTCGGCACCACGCTGACCCGCCACGAGATGCTGTTGCTGGCACTGATGTCTTCGGAGAATCGCGCCGCCTCGGTGCTGGGTCGCAGCTATCCGGGCGGTTTGCCGGCGTTTGTCGGCGCCATGAACAAGAAGGCGCGCGAGCTTGGCATGAACGACAGCCACTTTGTCGATTCGAGCGGCTTGTCGAGCAGCAATGTGTCGAGCGCGATGGACCTGGCACGCCTGGTCAACGCTGCGTACCGCAATCCGACCATCCGCGAGTTCTCGACCCAGACCGAACATGAAGTGAACGTGCTCGGCCGCACGCAGCACTACGTAAGCACGAACCGCCTGGTGCGCGGCGGCAGCTGGGATATCGGCCTGCAGAAGACTGGCTACATCTCCGAGGCGGGGCAGTGCCTGGTGATGCAGACGCGTGTGAACGACCGCAACGTGGTGATGGTGTTCCTGGATTCGGTTGGCAAGCTGTCACGCTTTGCCGATGCCACGCGCGTCCGTACCTGGCTCGAGCATCAACCGTCGACGGCAGGGGGCCAACCGCGCCCTTTCCCTTCAACGCCCAATCTTACGCAGGGTCCTAAATCCCCTGCGGCGATCCTGGTATCGCAGCAGTCGCACGGCACCTGAGCTGTTGCCGTTGCGCATGGAAAACGCGCCGTCGGGCTACTGCCCCCGGCGCGTTCTTTTTTGTGCTGCGATTGCCCAATGGGCGTTCGAGGTCAGGCGATGGGCTCCGACACGTAGCCCATGCCGCGTGAGATCTGCAGGGCCGTGTCCTTGAGATTCTGCAGCCAGCTGTCCTGCAGGCGGTCCGCCGGTGCCGACAGCGACAGGCCTGCCACAAGCCGGCGCGAATCGTCATAGATGCCAGCGGCGATGCAGCGCACGCCAAGCTCCAGTTCCTCGTTGTCGCGTGCATAGCCATTCGAGCGTACCCAGCTCAACTCGCGTTCCAGCTTGGAAATGTCGGTAATCGACGTGCGGGTATGCCCGGCCAGCCCTGTGCGCGTGGCGTAATTGCGCACACGCGCCGATTCATCGGCTGCCAGGAACAGCTTGCCGACCGAGGTCAGGTGCAGCGGCGCGCGGCCACCTATGGCGCGCACCACCTGCATGCCCGAACGTTCGCTGTAGGCACGTTCGATATAAACGATTTCGTCGCCCTGGCGTACCGACAGGTTGACGGTCTGTCCGGTCACGCGATGCAGTGCACGCATCGGCGCCAGCGCCGCATCTCGCACCGACAGGCGCGCCTTTACCAGGTTGCCCAGCTCCAGCAGGCGCATGCCCAGCCGGTAGCTGCCCGGATCGGATCGATCCACAAAGCGGCAGGCCACCATGTCGTTCAGGATCCGGTGCGCGGTCGAGGGATGCAGCCCCGTGGCCAGCGAGAGTTCCTTCAGGCTGACGGGATCCGCGTGCTGGGCCAGCGCGTCCAGCAGCGTCATCATGCGCTCGATCACCTGGATCGAGGTCTTGCCGGGTGACTTGTCTGCTTCTGCCATGTGAAAAATGTTGCCTTGCGGCAAATTAAGCGTCTGCCTGATTCTATCTCGCATTGTGAAAATTTCAACTGGTGAAACGTGATTCCCGAGATTTCATTCCAGAGATTGCGCGGTGAGCGCACACGCAGCATGAGCCACATTAGGTGTCGGGCTGAGCAAGTTTGCGGCGCGCGATGCTCGCAGCGGCGTGGCGAAGGCGCATAATTGCGAGGTTTCAGGGTCTGGAAGAAAAGGGAAACAATGCGAATCGGACTGTTCGCCACCTGTCTGGTGGACCTCATGCGCCCGGAAATCGGGTTCTCCGTGCTCAAGTTGCTGGAATCCGCCGGTTATGAGGTCATGGTGCCCGAGGCCCAGACGTGCTGCGGACAGCCGGCGTACAACTCTGGCGAACGTGCGGTATCGCGCGACCTGGCCGAGAAATTCCTGCGCGAGTTCGAGATGTTCGACTACGTGGTCGTACCGTCGGGTTCATGCGGCGGCATGATCAGCCATCACTACCAGGACTTGCTGCGCGACGATCCCGAATTGCATGGCCGCTACGAGCGGTTGCGCGAACGCGTGTTTGAACTGACCGATTTCCTGGTCAATGTGGCGAAGGTCGATGCGCTCGATTCAGGTTTTTCCGGCCATGTCACTTACCACGACTCCTGCTCGGGGTTGCGCGAACTCGGCGTCAAGCAGCAGCCGCGCGCGCTACTTGGCAAGCTGCCCAACGTGCAACTGACCGAGATGAAGGATTGCGAGGCGTGCTGCGGTTTCGGCGGTACGTTCTCGGTCAAGTACGGCAACATCTCCACGGCGATCGTCGATGAGAAGTGCGCCAATATCAAGGCCAGCGGTGCCGACGCGGTAGTGCTCGGCGACCTCGGCTGCATGCTCAATATCGAAGGTCGCCTGCGGCGTTCCGGCGATTCGCGCACCCGCGTGCTCCATATCGCGCAGGTGCTGGCCGGCGACGCCTGAGCAAAAACGGGAGCCCCCACGATGCAAGTGCACAGCATGGAATTCAAGGCGCGTGCCGGTCAGAAACTGGCCGATCAGCGCCTGCAACAGAACCTGAAGAAACTGTCCACGAAGTTTGTGACCGCACGCGCTGATGCGATCCGCGACATCGACTTCGATGCCACGCGCGCCGCGCTGAAGGAGCGCCGCAACCGCGCGCTTGAAAACCTCGACGTCTGGCTGGCCACGTTCGAGGAGAACGCCACCAGGCGCGGCGCCACGGTGCTATTTGCCGAAAGCACGGCCGATGCGGCAAGGCTGGTGGCCGAGATTGCCCAGAAGCATGGCGTCAGGAAGGTCATCAAGAGCAAGTCGATG
This sequence comes from Cupriavidus sp., assembly GCF_057315035.1. Classification (NCBI taxonomy): domain Bacteria; kingdom Pseudomonadati; phylum Pseudomonadota; class Betaproteobacteria; order Burkholderiales; family Burkholderiaceae; genus Cupriavidus; species Cupriavidus sp. The sequence continues at coordinate 66,680 of NZ_DBHKYV010000025.1, forward strand.
GTGACCGAGGAAATGCGCCTGAACCAGGTGCTGGGCGAGATGGGCGTGCAGAGCATCGAGACCTATCTCGGCGAGTACATCCTGCAGATCAATGACGCCGAGCCTCCCTCGCACATCATTGCGCCGGTCATCCACAAGGACAAGGACGAGATTGCGGACCTGTTTGCCAAGGTCCACAACAAGCCGCGCCTGACCGATATTCCCGAGATGACGCGCGAGGCGCGCGAGGTGTTGCGCCCGGAATTCCTGTCCGCCGACATGGGCGTGACCGGAGGCAACTTCATCATTGCCGAAACCGGTTCGGTTGCCGTGGTCACCAACGAAGGCAACGAGGGCATGTGCACGATCATGCCGCGTGTGCATGTGGCCGTAACCGGTATCGAGAAGGTGCTCCCAACGCTGGAAGACCTGGCCACCGTGATGCGACTGCTGCCGCGTTCGGCGACGGGACAGGCCATCTCGAACTATTTTTCGCTGCTGACCGGGCCGCGCGCCGAAGGCGAACGCGATGGCCCCGAGCACATGTACTTCGTACTGGTCGACGGCGGCCGCAGTGGTCTGATCGGCGGCGAATTCCAGGAGATGCTGCGCTGTATCCGCTGCGGCGCGTGCATGAACCACTGCCCGGTGTACCAGAAGATTGGCGGACACGCCTATGGGTGGGTCTATCCTGGTCCGATGGGCAGTGTGCTGACGCCGAGCTATGTCGGTCTGGCCAACGCCGTGGACCTGCCGCAGGCGGCCACGCTGTGCGGCGAATGCAACCGGGTATGTCCCGCGTCGATCCCGCTGTCCGACCTGCTGCGCAAGCTGCGTGAAAAGCAGATGGAGCGTCATCTGCGGCCGTGGCAGGAGCGTCTGGCATTGCAGGCGTGGGGCTACGTAGCGCGTCGCCCAGGCCTGTATGCGTTCATGACGCGCGTTGGCGCACGTATCCTGTCGCGCATGGGCGGGCACAGCAAGCTGATTGCGAGCCTGCCGATGGCCGGCAAGGGCTGGACCGAAACACGCGACATGCCGGCCCCGAGCGGCCGCACGTTCCGCGAGCTCTACAAGGAAAGGAGGGCGCGTTCATGAGCGCCAATCAGGCAACGCTGGCAACCATGCGCCAGACACTGGAAGCACACCTGGCCGGCAATCTGCCGGTTAGCGATCTGATCGCGCAATGGCGCACCATGGCATCGTCGCTGACGTTGCCACCAGTCTTTGGTCAGGCAATGGAAGAGTTGCTGCGCCGCATGGAGATGTCGGCATCATTCGCGCAGGACAGCTGCTCGTTTTCGAGCACGGCGATTACCGACCAGCTGAAGAAGTGGCTGGACAAGGCCGGGACCGTTTGAACTGCTGAGGGAAGATCCCCTCTCCCGCCTGGCGGGAGAGGGGAGCACACCAGTACCGTAACTCAGCTCAGCAGCAACGCATCGTCGTCGAGTTGCTCGTGCCGCGTCTGCTCGAACATCTTGAGCAGGTCGGGTACATCGAGCCCCTTGCGCTGGTCGCCCGAAACGTCGAGCACTACCTGTCCCTGATGCAGCATCACGGTGCGCTGGCCATAGTCCAGCGCCTGGCGCATCGAGTGCGTGACCATCATCGTCGTCAGCTGGCTTTCCTCGACGATGCGTGCGGTCAGCTCCAGCACGAATGCTGCCGTTTTCGGATCCAGTGCAGCCGTATGCTCGTCGAGCAGCAGGATGCGCGACGGCTGCAGCGAGGCCATCAGCAGGCTCACTGCCTGGCGCTGGCCGCCCGACAGCAGGCCGATGCGGTCGGTCAGGCGGTTTTCCAGCCCGAGGTTCAACAGGCGCAGCTTGTCGCGGAACAGGTCGCGCGACGGCTTGTTCAGCGCCGGGCGGAAGCCGCGACGCGAGCCGCGCGCCATCGCCAGTGCCATGTTTTCCTCGATCGTCAACGCTTCGCAGGTGCCCGCCATCGGGTCCTGGAAGACGCGGGCCACCAGATGAGCGCGGTCCCAGGCAGGCTGGCGCGTGACATCGGTGTCGTCGATCATGATGCGGCCACTGTCGACCATCGTGTCGCCGCTGACGGCGTTGAGGAAGGTCGACTTGCCCGCGCCATTCGAGCCGATCACGGCCACGAACTGGCCGGCCGGGATCTCGAGGCTCAGGCCGCGCAGTGCGCGGTTCTCGATCGGCGTGCCCGGATTGAAGGTCAGCTTCAGGTTTTCAGCGCGCAACATCTCAGGCACCTCCGTTCTTGCGGGCGAACAGCTTCTTGCGCGTGGCCGGCAACACCAGCGCCAGCGTCACGAGCGCCGCGGTCACGAGGTTCAGGTCCTGCGCCTTGAGGCCGATGAACTCGGAGTTCAACGCCAGTGCGATGAAGAAGCGATAGAGGATCGCGCCAATCACCACGGCCAGCGTCACATACACGAGGCGGCGCGCCGGAATGATGGTTTCGCCGATGATCACGGCGGCCAGGCCGATCACGATCGTGCCGATACCCATCGAGATATCGGAACCGCCCTGCGTTTGCGCGAACAGCGCGCCGGCCAGGGCCACGAGTGCGTTGGAGAGCGCCATGCCGGCCAGCGTGGCGCGGCCGGTGGGTACGCCCTGGGAGCGTGCCATGCGCGGGTTTGCGCCGGTCGCACGCATGGCCAGGCCAAGTTGCGACGAGAAGAACCAGTCCAGTGCCAGCTTGGCCACCACGACCACCACCAACAGCAGCACGGGGCGCAGCACGTAGTCCGGCATCCATTCCGGTTGCAGGATCGTGAAGATGGTCGGTTCGGTGATCAGCGGCACGTTAGGACGGCCCATGATGCGCAGGTTGACCGAGTACAGCGCGATCATCATCAGGATACTGGCCAGCAGGTCCATGATCTTGAGCCGTACATTGAGCCAGCCCGTGACGAAGCCAGCCATCGCACCGGCCACGATCGCCACCAGCGTGGCCACGAACGGGTCCTGGCCGGCGGCGATCAGCGTGGCCGCGACCGCGCCACCCAGCGGGAAGCTGCCATCGACAGTCAGGTCGGGGAAGTTGAGGATGCGGAACGAGATCAGCACCCCGAGCGCCACAAGGCTGAAGATCAGGCCGATCTCCAGGGCGCCCAGCAGGGAAAAGAGGGACATTGGGAAAATCCTTTGCAGGCCATCCGGCCGGCCCGGATAGGGCCATCGGGGGCGCTTCCGTCCGCGCACCGCAGGGTAGGGTGCGCGGAACCGGAGGGTATTACTTGATAACGGTCTTGGCTTCCTTGATCAGGTCCGGCGACAGCGCCACGCCTTGCTTCTCGGCGGCGCCCGTGTTCACGAACAGTTCAAGGTTGTCGGAAGTCTGCGAGGCGATCGCGCCGGGCTTCTCGCCCTTCAGGATACGCACCACGACCTTGCCGGTCTGGTGACCGAGGTCACCGTAGTTGATGCCCAGCGCGGCAACGGCGCCACGCTTGACGCTGTCGGTGTCGGCGGCCACCAGCGGGATCTTCGATTCGTTGGCGACCTTGACCAGCGATTCGTAGGCCGACACCACGTTGTTGTCGGTGTTCGTGTAGATCACGTCGACCTTGCCGATCAGGCTCTTGGCGGCCGGGCCGATGTCCACGGTACGCGGGGCGGCGGCTTCCTTGAGCGACATGCCCTGCTTGGCCAGCAGGTCCTTCAGTTCCTTGACCACCACCACCGAGTTGGCTTCACCGGGGTTGTAGACCATGCCGACGGTCTTGGCCTTGGGCACCACGCGCTTGATCAGCGACACCTGCTTGTCCAGCGGCAGCTTGTCCGACACGCCGGTCACATTGGTGCCCGTCGCGCTCCAGCTCTTCACCAGTTGTGCGGCGACCGGATCGGTCACGCCCGAGTACACCACGGGCACGGTCTTGGTGGCGGCCACCACGGCCTGGGCCGACGGCGTGGCGATGGCCACGATGGCGCTCGGCTGGTCGCCCACGAACTTGCGGGCGATCTGTGCCGCCGTGCCCGGGTTGCCCTGGGCGCTCTGGTATTCCCACTTCAGGTTCTTGTCGGCGTCGTAGCCGGCCGTCTTCAGTTCGTCGCGCACGCCGTCGCGGATAGCGTCGAGTGCAGGGTGATCCACGATCGACAGGACCTTCACGGTTGCGGTCTGGGCCTGCGCGGCGCCGCCGTAGAGCAGGGCCAGCGCAATCGCGCTGCCGAGGATGGTCTGGGTAGTGGATGCCTTGAGACGCAGCATGTAGTTGTTCTCCCCCGAAGGATCGGTGCTTTCAGTCATTCAGCCGCAAATGGTACGACAGCCGTCCTGGCGGGCGGCCGCAGACGCGGGAGCGTACTGCGGCGCAACCCGGCGGTCCTGATGCGGATGTCGTGCGCCCGGCGGCAGGTGCAGGCGCGCGCGTGGCCGCATCGGATACGACGGCGCGAAGCCTGCGAGCATACCATTTTCGGGGTGTGGGTGGCTCGCTTTTAGTGCTGCATAGCGGCATATCCTGCTGAAAAACACCGTAAGAGCGGAGGCGTGCCGCAAATTATTGCGTCAAAAAGCCGAATTCGGCGTGATTGCGCTCATCGGTGAGCACGGGCCCGGAGTACAAATTGCGTCATGGCGCAAGGCGGGTAAACACATAGTCGCGATCCTTCACCCGCGACGCATGGCAGGCGAAACAGGTCTGGTGCTGCGCTTCGTCCGCGGGCTTGCCGTTGATAAAGCGCCCGTAACCCCAACCGCCCGACGCCGCGTATTTCTTCGAGTCCTTGACCATTACCTGCACCGTGGTGGCCTGCGCCGGCACCAGCGCGGGCTCGAAATCCGGCGACTGGGTGTACTTCCAGGCCAGCTTCACCAGCACCGCGCCATCGGGGAACGGCAGCTGGCCGCGCTTGTAGGCATCGATCGCGATCTGGTTGCCGACCACGGTACGTAGTTCGTTGAGCGGGGCACCTTCGAGCGCCGGTCCCACCAGTTCCCATTTGCGATAGCCGTCAGGGATCGTCACGCCATAGATCGGCGATGCATTCTCCCTGGCCGATGGCTTGTCAGCGGCGACGGAAGCGACTGCGAACAGCGTGGCGGCGGTGGCCAGGCCAAATACGGCGGCGTGCATGGGTTTCATGGTCATTCCTCAGGACCGTTGATCGAACTCCCATTGATGCGTGGCCGTGTATAGCGCGTATGTCGTGCAATCGCCGGCCGTGTATCGACATGAATCGGTGCACCGTGGCGACACATGCCGATACAAAAGCGACGAGCCTTGTATGTACCTGTATCTGGACTTGGCGCCGATACGTCGGATGACAGAAATGCTGTCCCGTTGCTACGGGCGCGATACGCGAGCCTTCTACATTGGCTGCAAGGGCTGCAACGTACCGGGGTTTCTCCCGACGCGGATATACGGACATATGATGGCGCCAAAGCAGAGGCAGGCTGTATGTTGGGGCAAACGGCAACGCGTGGACCCGTGTCTACGTGTTGCACCGATCCTGAGCGAGAACGCCGTTGTCACCACCTACTCCTGAACTCGTTTCGATTGTCGACGACGATCCCTCCATCCGGGCCTCCACCGCGAGCCTGGTCCGTTCATTCGGATGGGAGGCGCACGCGTTCGCGTCGGCAATTGCCTTTCTGGAGTCGGATGCGTTGTGCCGCACGCGCTGTCTGATCTGCGATGTGCAGATGCCCGTGATCGATGGAATCGCGTTGCTGGAGCGGCTTGAAAACGCGGGCATCCGCTTGCCGACACTGTTTATCACGGCCTATGCGTCGCCCAGGCTGCTGAGGCTCGTGCAAGCCAGTTCGGCCATGCATCTGGTGGAAAAACCGATCGACGCCGCGGAGCTCGAAGCCTGGATCGTGCGTGCCCTGGATAGTCACGCGGGGCGATAGCGCGCGAGGGACGGAACAGAACGGAACAGAACGGAATGGAATGGGAAACAGCATGCAAAGACTGAACAGTGCCTATATCGGTGGCGAATTCGTGACCGTGCAGGGTTCGGAAACCGTGGAGGTTGCCAATCCGGCGACGGAAGAAGTCATCGGTACCGTGACGCTGGGTAACCGCGAGGACGCGAAGCGCGCGATTGCCGCCGCCAATCGCGCGCAGTCGATGCTGCGTCATACCGGCAAGGCGGAGCGTATCGACATGCTCCGGCGCCTGCAGTCCGCGGTGCTCAAGCACACGGACCGGATCCGGGAAGTCACCATCGACGAATATGGGGCACCGCAGGCACGGGCCCAATGGGTCAGCCGCTATGCATCGCAGTGCTTTGAAAATGCGGCGCAGATACTGCAGGACTATCCGCTGGAGCGTGCCGCGGGTGGCGCCAGCGTGGTGATGGAACCGGTCGGTGTGGCCGCACTGATCGCGCCATGGAACAGCACGGCCGGCACGGTTTGCAGCAAGCTCGCGTCGGCGCTTGCCGCCGGATGTGCCTCGGTCATCAAGCCCAGCGAACTGAGCCCGATCCAGACCCAGGTCCTCTGCGAAGCGTTGCATGAAGCCGGCTTGCCGTCAGGGGTCTTCAATGTCGTGCTGGGACGCGGCACCGATGTCGGCGATGAGATCAGTACCAGCGCCGGCATTGCCAGGATCTCGTTCACAGGGTCGACGCAGACGGGCAAGACGATTGCGCGCGCAGCCCTTGAAACGATGAAGCGCGTCAGCCTCGCGCTTTCGGGAAAGTCCGCCGCCATTGTGCTGGACGATGCCGATCTCGCCAGTGCGCTGCCATTGGCGGTCAATGCCGCATTCATGAACAACGGCCAGGCGTGCGTGGCGGGTTCCCGTCTGCTGGTGCCGCGGGCGCGCATGGCCGAGGTTGTGAAGCAGGTGCGGGCCATCGTCGCCGGCATGGTGGTCGGCGACCCCCGCGATCCCGCCACCACGCTTGGCCCGTTGGCGAGCCAGGGCCAGTTCGAACGCGTGCAGCACTACATCCGGCGCGGCCGCGAGCAGGGCGCGGAACTGGTTGCCGGTGGCGAAGGCCGGCCAGACGGCATTGCCAGGGGCTGGTTTGTCCGGCCCACGGTACTTGCCAACGTGCGCAACGATATGGATATCGCGCGCGAGGAAATCTTCGGCCCGGTGCTGTCGATATTGGCCTACGACAGCGAGCAGGAGGCGATCGCAATTGCGAACGATTCGATCTATGGCCTGCACGGCTACATCTTCTCGGCGCAACCACAGCGCGCGCGCAATATCGCGGACAGTCTGCAGGTCGGAACGGTGCTCATCAACCGCATCGATCCTGATATGCTGGCGCCCTTCGGGGGCGTCAAGCAGTCGGGCATCGGACGGGAGTTCGGCGCTGCCGGACTGGAGGCATTCCTGGAGCCCAAAACAATAGCAATGCCCGTCGCATCGGCGGGGAACGACAAAGGGAAATGATCCGATGCGCATGCGGCATGGCGGCGGATCTGTACAGGGAGTCCGCCAGTTCCTATGAATGAAGCCGGCATATCAACGCGAAGTTTCATCGATCTGCACGCCGGTACGCCACGCCTCGAGCGTGCCTGGACCAACGATGCGCCACCAGTCCTGATTGCAGGCCGCGGCAGTTCGTCGCCCGCTGCGCTGTCGGCGTTGCAACGCGAGTACGCGCTGCGCGGTTGCCTCGAAGGCAGTTGGTCCGCGGTGCCGCAGGCATTGCTGCCGCATGGCAACGGCGCACTGCTGGTGCTTGCGGACCCGGGCGGCCAGCCGATTCCCGTTGGCGATACGTTGCGCGAAGGGGTGGAGAGCTTTCTGTCGCTGGCGATCGGGCTGACCACTGCGGTGACGGCCATGCATGCGGCGGGCGTGATCCATCGCGCGCTGAGTCCGACCCGCTTCCTGGTCGATGACCACGGCAAGGCGTACCTGACAGGGTTTGGTTTTGCGGCACGGACCGGCCACGATGGTGGTACGGCTGCGGATGCCGGTGTCGACAGTATCGAGTGGGACGATGCCAGCATTGTCTACATGGCGCCGGAACTCGCGGCGCGCATGAACGTGCCGGTGGACCAGCGGGCCGACCTGTATTCGCTGGGCTGCATCTTCTATGAGCGGCTTGTGGGCCGTCCTCCGTTCGATGCTGCCGATACCGCGGCACGCGTGCATGCGCACGCGACCCATCGGCCGCGGCGCCCGGGCGAGATTGCCGAGGGCGTGCCCGAGCCGGTTTCACAGATGGTGATGCGCCTGCTGGAGAAGTCGCCCGAGCACCGCTACGCAGGTGCCGCGGACCTGCTGGCCGATCTGCATCGATGCCATGCGCTGTATCGGCTGCATGGCCATATCCCATCGTTTGCCGTCGATGCCAGTGCGGCCATGCAGAGCTTGCGGCGCACGGATCGGGTGTTCGGGCGCGACCATGAAACGGCCGCGCTGCTGGCGCTGTATCGACAGGTCGCCACGACCGGCCAGTGCCGTGTCGCATGGGTCGCGGGCCATTCAGGCATCGGCAAGTCCTCGCTGCTACGTACGGCCGTGGCGCGCATGCAGGCGGACGGGGGCACGCTGGTTGCCCTGGGCAAGAGCGAAGCGGCGCGCCAGGGGGTTCCCTATGCGGCGCTGATGCCAGTGCTGGGTAGCCTGCTGCAATTCGTGCTGGGATGCCCCGAGCACGAATTCGCTGCCTGGCGGGACCGGATCAGTGCGGCGACCGTTGCGGTCTCGCGAACGCTGGCGGCATTCCTGCCGGCGCTCGCCACGATTCTCGGCACGCAGCCGGGTGCGCCCGAGGCACCCGATGCATCGCCTGCGCTTGAACGCGAACGCGTGCTGGTGGCCATGGCCCGCCTGATCGGATGCTTTGCGACGCCGGCGCGGCCGCTGGTGATGGTGCTCGACGACCTGCAGTGGGCCGACGTGGGTTCGTTGCAGGTGCTGGAGCGCCTGTTGCGCGACCATACCGATGCGGCCATTCTGGTACTTGGCGCATACCGGCCAACGGAGATCGATGCAGATCATCCATTGCACCTCCCCGGGCTGGCCGATGTGGCAACGGCATTGCGCCTGGACCTCGGGCCGCTCGACGAAGGTGCCTTGCGCCACTGGATGGCGCGAGTGCTGCACCAGGATGCGGGCCTGCTCGACGGGCTGGCCGAAGTCGTCGGCCGCAAGACCGGACGCAATCCGTTCCATATCCAGCAACTGATCCGCATGCTCGCCGACGATGGACTGCTGGCGTACGACGAGGAAGCTGCGTTGTGGCGCTGGAGTATCGAACGCATTGCAGCGCACCGCGGTGCGGACGATATGACGGGTTTGCTCACGCACGAACTTGGCCAGTTGCCTGCGGATACGCAGCATGCATTACGAATCCTCGCCTGCCTGGGGGATTCCGCCTCCACGGCATTGCTGGCGCATGCAGCGGATATGAGCGAGACGCAACTGCGGGAATGTCTGCGGGCCGCATCCGACGCGGGAAGCATCCAGTGCGATGGCGACAACTGGACATTCCGGCATGACCGGATTCGCGAAACCGTCTATGCAGCAACGCCCGAGTCCGGGCGGCCACAGCTTCACCTTGCCATCGCGCGGCGCCTGCTGACCCTTGACCGTGCCGCACGCGACGTGTTTGCGCTGGCGATGCAATGCAACCTGGCGTTTCCGGCAGTTGTCGATCAGGTGGAGCGCGAGCAATTCGCACGGTTGAACCTGGCGGCAGGCCGCGAGGCCAAGGCCGCGACCGCGCACCATTCCGCGTTGGGATTTTTCCGCGCGGCCTTGCGTTTCCTCGGGGATGCCAGCATCAGCCCCGATGGCCTGGCTACGCGCATGCTGTGCGGCGAAGCCGAGTTCATGACCGGCGACCTAGATACCGCCGAGTCGCGGCTGGCAGCGCTGCAAGGTGTGGCTGGCGACGGGATCTTCGGCGCGGACCTCACGCGCTTGCGCTCAGCCTTGTACACGACGCTGGGTCGTTTCGATCTGGCGCTCGACGTCGGGCTGGCATTCCTGGCCAAGGCCGGCATCGCCATGCCGGCCGCGCCCGACGATGCCGATATCGATCGCGAGTATGCAAGGTTGCGTGAATCGATGGATCACCATGGCATGACCGGACTGCGCGATCTGCCGGTTGCCCAGGACCCATTGTGGCGAGCCATCGCAGATATCTTTGCCGACCTGATACCGCCCGCGCTGTACACGAATCAGCATCTGGTCGACATGATCCTGCTGCGTGCCATCAACCTGGCCATCGCGCATGGCTACTCGGATGCCTCGGCCGATGTCTGTGTCTGCATGAACCAGATCTTCGGGGTTCGATACGGCGACTATGCGAGTGCCAAGGCGTTCGGAGAACTGGCGCTGCATCTTGTCGATGAACGTGGATTGGGGCGTTACCGTGGCCGCGTGTACATGACCTATGGAACGCTGGTGGTGCCTTGGGCATTGCCTGCCAGGGCCGCGCGCGATTTCATTCGCCGCGCGCTCGATATCACGATCGAAGCCGGCGACCATACCTTTGCCATCTATTGCAGTCGTAATGAAGCTACCGGCATGCTGTTCGCCGGTGACTTCCTCGATGAGGTGCGCGCAACCGTCGCGCGCGGACTGGCTCTGGCGCGCGACGCCAATTTCCAGCTGGTCGTCGACGCACTGCTGGCGCAATGGCAGTTGCTGGCGCAATTGCAGGATGGCGCACCCGACCCGCACGAAGCCCCGGCGCCAATGCCGGCGCCAGGCGCGCCTACCACGCTGGTGGACTTCGCGTTCTGGGTCTATCGGCTGCAGGCCGCACTGCTGTACGGCGACTTGCCGACGGCGCTGGAAGCACGCCAGCGGGCCGAGGCGTGCGCGAGCTTTGCGCGGTCGTTTGCGGAAACCGGGGACCTCGCATTCTATGGCGCGCTGGCACTGCTGGCATTGCCGGCGCGCGATGCGGAACAACGTGTGGCGCTGGAGCAGAACCTGAAGCAGCTCGAGGCCTGGGCCGAAGCGTGCCCCGAGAATTTTACCGGCCGCCTGGCGCTGGTGCGTGCCGAACTGGCGCGCGTGGAAGGCAGCGCGCTGGAGGCCGGCGAGGCTTATGCACGTGCGGTCTCGCATGCGCGGCGCCATGGTTTCACACAGGTGGAAGCGTTGGCTGCCGAGCGCGCCGGATACTTTCATGATGAGCGGGGCAACGACGTGCCGGCACAGGGTTACCTGCGTCACGCACGTGGTGCGTGGCAGCGGTGGGGCGCTTCGGCCAAGGCGCGGCAACTGCAGGCCAGGTATCCGGCTGTCTTCGACACCGACGAGATCGGGCCGGCCGTCAGCCGCCTGCAGGAACTTGATGTCCAGGCGGTGCTGCGGATCTCGAATGCCCTGGCCAGCGACATCGTGCCCGCGCGCCTGGTCGAGACGCTGTTGCGTACCGCGCTGGAAAGCGCCGGCGCCGCGCAAGGTGCGCTGGTGCTGTTGCGCGACGGCAAATGGCATGTTCCAGCCGTGGCCGCCGTCGAGGACGGCAATATCGCGATCGAGCAGGAGGATCGTCCGCTCGACGGCGAGGTGCTGCCGGTGTCGCTCGTGCATGCCGTGGCACGCACGCAGGCGGGCATCGTGCTTGGCGATGCGCGCGAATCGGCGGCGTTTGCACAGGACACCTACATGCTGCGCAAGCGCCCGCGCTCGGTGCTATGCGTGCCGTTGATGCGCTATGCAAAGCTGGTCGGCGTGCTGTATCTGGAAAACAGCCTTGCCACGCAGGTATTCACGCCCACCAAGGCAGCCGTGCTGGAGGTGATCGCGTCGCAGGCTGCATTCGCGCTGGAAAATGCCAGGCTCTATGAAGACCTCGTGGAGCAGAACCACAAGCGTGCGGCGGCCGAGGAGCAACTGCGCGCGGCGCTGGGTGCGCTCGATCGTGCAAGCCGGCTCAAGGCAATGGGTGAGTTGGTGGCGTCGATCGTCCACGAGGTAGGGCAGCCGATCGCGGCGGTCGACACATCAGCCAGCGCCGCCCTGCGCTGGCTTGGGCGCACGCCCCCCGAGATCGGTGAGGCACGGGACATGCTGGCCCATATCAGCCGCAGTGCCACCCGGGCCAAGAGCATCATCCAGGGGCTGCGGGCGCGTTCGCAGAGGGCGGAGCCGCAGTTCACCAGCGTCGATCTGGGCGATGCGCTACGCGAGGCCGCGACACTGGTGGCCGGCCAGCTTTCACGGCTGGGTGTGGCGCTCGAAACCCGGGGGCTCGAAGCCAGTATCTACGTGCACGGCGATCGTATCCAGTTGCAGCAGGTCGTCATCAACCTGCTCACCAATGGTGCCGAATCGATGTCGGACGTCGAGTCGTCGCAACGATCCCTGCTGCTTGCCTGCGGTGTGGAAGCGGGCGGACTCGTGCGCGTGACCGTGGAAGACAGCGGTTGCGGCATCGATCCCGCAATTGCCGACCGCCTGCTGGAGCCGCTGTTCACGACCAAGGAAACCGGCATGGGCATGGGGCTGGCCATTTCCCAGTCGATCGTGGCGGCCCATGATGGCACGCTGGCGTTGTTGCCGCGCGCGCAAGGTGGAACGCGTGCGTCATTCACGCTTGCGTGCCTGACCCACTGAGGTGCCTATCCTTTCGTATATGCCGGCCCCTATCTGCGTATGGCACGCGGAATCTCCGCGATGGCATCTGCTACCTTGTCGTCGCGTTATCCTCCATCGAATGACCCTGTATTACCGATTGCACCATGCCTGATTCCAACCGTTCTTCCACGTCCTCGACGGCGCGGCCATCCGACCAGAGAACCGTCCATGTGGTGGATGACGATGACCTGGTGCGCGGCGCGCTGACGGGCCTGCTGCGCTCGATCGATCTCAAGGTCGAATCGTTCGCATCGGTCGAGGACTTTCTTGCGGCGCCCAGGGCGCCAGGTCCCTCCTGCCTGGTGCTCGATGTCAGGCTGCGCGGGCAAAGTGGGCTGACGTTCCAGAAATCGCTGGTGGATCGCGGGCAGCCGCATATCCCCATCGTCTTCATGACGGGCCACGGCGACATTGCAATGACTGTCAAGGCGATGAAGGCTGGTGCCATCGATTTCCTGACCAAGCCGTTCCGCGACCAGGACATGATCGAGGCGGTGATGGCCGCGCTTGATCGCGATGCGAAGCGTCTCGAGGCCGAGCAGGCCACGGGCGCATTACGCCATTGCTGGGAGTCCCTGACTGCCCGCGAGCGCGAGGTGCTGCATCATGTGGCGGCCGGACTCATGAACAAGCAGATTGCCGCCGAGATGGGCGTGGCCGAGATTACCGCGAAGATTCATCGCGGACAGGCGATGCGCAAGATGAACGCGCGCTCGGTGGCCGAACTGGTCCGCATGATGCAGGTACTGGATCCCGCGCCGGGCATGCAGTGAGCGCGGAGTAAATCTTCGTATAGGGTAGGCGACCCCGTGTCTGATGGTGCGTTGACCTGAACCATGGTGTCATACGTCCGGGCCGCCTGCTGAGGCGGTGAACGGAGAATGACAATGACCATGCCCATGCACCCGGCAGCAACGCACGGCCCCTCCTCGCGATCTTCCTCGCCACCATCCCCGGCGTCCGCTTCGCAACCGGGAGCGGCTGTAACGCGCATCAAGAGCCTGTGTGGCGACGCCCTGGCGCAGTATGGTCGCTTCCGTATCAGGGCATCGATGGTTCTGCTGGCGTCGCTGGTGGTCTGCGGGTGGCTGGCTCTTCATGACCTGCTGGCCCATATGCCGCTGTTCGCCGAAGTCGTCGTCTATGGCGTGCTGGCGTGCGCTGCCGGACTCGCGATCGTCGCCGCGCTATGCATGGCACATATCGTGGCCGTACGCGCGGCAATCGCGGCGCTGGCATCGACGATCGAAGCGCTGCCATCGGAGGGTGCGGCCCGGTTCCTGCCGGCGCAGGGGCCGGCAAGCGTCGTGCGGCTGATCCAGTCGATCAACGGCGCGCGGCGCGGGTGCTTGGAGCGGGAAGCCGAACTGCTGGCCGTGCAGGCGTCCTACGCCCACGATCTCCGTACCCCGATGACGCGCATGATCCTGCGCTGCGAACTGGTCGAGGATGAAACGCTTCGCAACGCGATGGAGCGCGATCTCGATGAGATGCGCGAACTTGCCGAGGCAAGCCTGGCTTGCGCCCGGATGCAAGGCAGTGCCGCCCAGCCGTTCCGCCATGTCGATGCTGACGGCCTGCTCGAGACGCTGGTGGCGAACTATCGCGATGCCGGACGCACGGTCGGGCTGGAAGGGCACATCGGCCATTCGCTGGTTACCTGCCCGCATGCGTTGCGCCGGATTCTGGTCAACCTGATCGACAACGCGCTGCGCTATGGCAGCGATGTGCGCTTGCTGGTACGCAACGAAGCAGGGCGCCTGAACCTGGCGATCGTGGATTCGGGGCCGGGCATTGCCCCCGCGCAAATGGAGTCGGTCTTCCTGCCCTGGTATCGATCACCGGAAACCGCGGGGCACGCGCCGGGCAGCGGGTTGGGCCTGGCCATTGCACGCAGGCTCGCGCTCGCGATCCGCGGCGATCTCAAGCTGGAAAACCGCGTCGAAGGCGGGCTCGAGGCCAGGCTGACGCTGCCCCTCTGACGCGGACGGGATTACCCGCGCAGTGCGGCGGCGCAGTCGCGCACCAGCGTGGGGCCACGATAGATCAGGCCGCTGTACACCTGCACGAGCTGTGCGCCCGCGTCGATCTTGGCGCGCGCACCCGCGCCGTCGAAGATGCCGCCCACGCCGATGATCGGCAGCGCATCGCCAATCACCTTGCGCAATTCGCGTACCACGCGCGTCGATGCCTCGAATACCGGACGCCCGGACAAACCGCCGGCTTCCTCAGCATGCGGCAGGCCCTTGACCGCACCGCGCTCAATCGTCGTGTTGGTGGCGATTACGCCATCGATCTGATGACGCACCAGCGCATCACCGATATTGCGGATCTGGTCGTCGTCGAGATCGGGGGCGATTTTCAGCGTGACGGGCACGTAGCGCTTGTGCTGGTCGGCCAGGCGCTGCTGCGCGGCCTTGAGCGTGGAAAGCAGGCTGTCCAGCTCGCTTGCGCCCTGCAACTGGCGCAGGTTCTTGGTGTTCGGCGACGAAATGTTCACCGTTACGTAGCTGGCGTGTGGATAGACGCGTTCAAGGCAATACAGGTAGTCGTCGGCGGCGCGTTCGATCGGGGTATCGGCGTTCTTGCCGATGTTCAGCCCCAGTACACCGCCCTCGGCCTTCCAGCGCGATGCCTGCACATTGCGGACAAAGGCATCGACGCCGCCATTGTTGAACCCCATGCGATTGATCAGCGCATCGGCTTGCGGCAGGCGGAACATGCGTGGGCGCGGGTTGCCCGGCTGGGCGCGTGGCGTCACCGTGCCCACTTCGATAAAGCCGAAGCCAAACGCGGCCAGGCCGTCGATATAGGCGCCGTCCTTGTCGAGGCCGGCGGCCAGGCCCACGGGATTGGGAAAGCGCAGGCCCATCACGGTGCGCGGGTCGGCGGCGATGCTGTTGCCGATGCAGCCGGCCAGGCCCATGCGCTGCGCGCGCATCAGGTTATTGAGCGTGAAATGGTGGGCGTCCTCCGCATCCATCGAAAACAGGGCGGGGCGGAACAGGGGGTAGAGCGCGTTGAGCACGGGTGGGGCGCGGCGATGCCGGCGGAAGTCGGAACCAGGGCGGCATTGTAGCCGCTCGGGACCTGCCCGGACCCAAAAACCGGCTATTCCTGGGCGGGGCCCGGTTGGGCCTGCGGCTGCGGCCCGGATGCCGCGGCGAGGTCCTCGAACGCGTGCCACTGGTTGCCGGTCAGCACCTGCAGCGGCTGGAAGCGCGCCTTGTAGGCCATCTTGCGGCTGTCGGCAATCCAGTAGCCCAGGTACAGGTGCGGCAGGCCCAGTTCGCGGGTCTGGTTGATCTGCCAGAGGATGTTGTAGGTACCGTAGCTGGCACCGGCAATCACCGGGTCATAGAACGTGTAGACCGATGACAGGCCATCGTCGAGCACATCGATCATGCTGACCATGCGCAGGCGGCCGGCCTCGGGCGACCCGGGCGGCTCGCGGAACTCAACCAGCCGCGAGTTGACGCGGCTTTGCAACAGGAACTGCTCGTACTGGTCGCGGCTGTCCTGGTCCATGCCGCCGCCGGCATGCCGCATCGACTGGTAAAGCAGATAGAGCGCGTAGTGTTCCTCGACATAGGTCAGCGGCGCCACCAACGCCTGCAGGCCCTGGTGCTGTCGCCACGCGCGGCGCTGGCCGCGGTCGGGCTTGAACTGGTCCACCAGCACGCGGCACGGCGTGCACGCGCGGCATTCGTCGCAATAGGGGCGATAGGTAAAAATGCCACTGCGGCGGAAACCGGCCCGCACCAGCCGCGAATAGACGTCGGCATTGATCAGGTGCGCCGGCGTGGCTACCTGCGAGCGGGCCATGCGGCCTTCCAGATAGCTGCAAGCGTATGGCGCTGTCGCATAAAACTGCAGCGCCGATAGCGGAAGTTCCTTCAGCTTGCTCATGACGTCGATGGGGGCGGGCGCGTCGGGCGCCTGCATGTCGGGCCTGAGTGGCAGTCTATCAGACGCAATCGGAGCGCGTCTGCGCCCTTTTTCAGATTCATCGCATAGCCATGGGGTGGCGCGGTGCCTACGATGTGTGGCATCTGACACTCAAGGAGAAAAAAATGGCTTCGCTGGCTTCCACTGCTTCCCCGGCCGCCATGGGGGCGCTCGCTTATGCCGGTGACACCGGCTATCAGCAGGAAGGCAAGACGCACTCGCCGGACCGGGATCGCAACCGGTTGCGCCGCTATGCGGACATGGCTTCCGTTGCCAGCGTGGGTGTGGCTCTGCTTGCGGCACTGTTCCTGATCCTTGATCACCAGCACAAGGCGTTCAGCGACATCGTCAAGGCGGAGGTCGCGCCGCTGGCTGCGGCAATGGGGGAGATGGACAAACGGCTGACCTCAAGGATCGACGAGGTGGAAAAGGTCCTGACCATGAAGATCGATGGGCTCGGCGTCCGTATGGACCAAATGGACAAGCGCATGGACCAACTGGACAAGCGTATGGACCAACTGGACAAACGCATGGATCGCTTTGAGCACCGCATGGAACGGTTTGAAGATCGCGCCGGCAACGGCGCTGCTGGCCCGCGAGGGGCCGATCGGTGACGCATTTAGTCGAGTTGGTTCGACTGGGCCCAGCGTGCCAGTGCGGACTTGTCGAAGCGCCAGGGATCGATGGTGGGTTGTGATGCCGCAGTCCGCACATGGGCGACGAAATCGGCGCGCGGGATCGCTTCGGCACCCAGCGAAGCCAGATGGTCGGTTTCCTGCTGGCAGTCGATCATCGTAACGCCATGAGACTCCAGGAAGCCGCACAGCGCCGCCAGTGCGATCTTCGAGGCATCGGTGCGATGGGCGAACATCGATTCACCGTAGAACATGCGCCCCAACGCCACGCCGTAGAGGCCACCCACGCGCTGGCCGCGATACCAGGTCTCGACCGAATGCGCGAGGCCGTTACGATGCAATGCGCTGTATGCCGCGACGATATCGTCCGTAATCCACGTGCCTAGCTGGCCGTCGCGTGGCGTCATTGCGCAGGCGCGCATGACCGCCTCGAAGTCGTAGTCGACGCGGATTTCCCAGTCGGGGTCGCGCAGCACGCGCCGCAATGTCTTGCGAAACGATAGGGATATCTTCAGTGACTGTGGCGCCAGCACCATGCGAGGGTCGGTGCTCCACCACAGGACTGGCTGACCTTCCGAATACCAAGGGAAGATGCCCTGGCGGTAGGCCAGCAGCAGGCGCTGTGGCGTGAGGTCACGGCTGGCTGCGAGCAGTCCGGGTGCGTCGCTGGCCTGGCCAAGCGCGCGCTCGACCGGCGGAAACGGATCCTGCGGGTCGAGCCAGGTAATCATGGGGCAAGTTTGGCGGCGCGCGGACGCGTCGCCGTCAGGGAGTAACCGTGGCGCGGCTCGTCAGCGGCCGCATCGGCTTGTCGATGTCGAGCGTATGCAGGCGGAAGCTGGCGTCGGCGATGCGGCCCGCGGCTCGGTCCGCAAAGAAGCAGCGCAGCGTATGGATCACGGTCGGGAAGGCCAGGTCGTCCCACGGTATGTCGGCTTCGTCCACGAGCTTGACTTCCAGGCTCTCCTCACCGGGTGCAATGTCGAGGTCCTTGAGCTGCGCAAGGTAGAACAGATGCACCTGATGCACATGCGGAACGTTCAACATCGAGAACAGTTCGCCAACCTCCACGCGTGCGCCAGCTTCTTCAAGCGTTTCGCGCGAAGCTGCCTGGGCAGTGGTCTCGCCGATTTCCATGAAGCCGGCAGGCAGCGTCCAGAACCCGTAGCGGGGTTCGATCGCGCGCTTGCAGATCAGGATCTTGTCTTCCCAGACAGGAATCGTGCCGACAACATTGCGCGGATTGACGTAGTGAATGGTGCCGCAGCCATCGCACACGCTGCGCGGGCGGTTATCGCCTTCTGGCACGCGCAGTACTACCGCATGGCCGCAGTTCGAGCAGAATTTCATTGGAAGCGTCCGGGAAGAATGGGGGCAAGTGTATCACCGCGCCGGCCCCTCGCTTGGTTGCCGGCGTGGGGTGCCGCGCATTACGGCGTTGCGGGCCATGGGCACAACCAATGGCCGCAACGAAAGGGGATACAACGAGACGGGCGCTGAAAAACAAAAAACCCGCCAGTGGGCGGGTTTGCTGTGCGACGGGTACCGAACGATCGATATTGATGACTTCGCTGGTTCGGTTGGTTGCGGGGGCAGGATTTGAACCTGCGACCTTCGGGTTATGAGCCCGACGAGCTGCCAGACTGCTCCACCCCGCGTCCGTCGAAGCTGAGATTATAGGGCAGCCGTTGGCGCATTGCAACAGGAACTTAATACTTCCTGAAAACCGGCATGCTCACTTGGTTTGAGCGATTCCAGTGCGGGGCGTTCAGCCCGTTGCGGGACTTTCGCTTGTGCGCTGCCGCAGGCCTTGCCAGTACGCGCTTTCGAACTCGAAACTGTCGCGCTGTTGCAGGTCGTCGCGCTGCCAGATGACGCGATCGTGGCGCACGGTCAGCATCCACGTAGTGGTAGCCAATGGCTGTGGCGGATCGAATGCGCGTGGCGTCAGCACTGCGGCGCAGATGCCGGGTGCCGGATCGCGTACCGAGGTATAGCGGATCAAGCCGATGTTGGCTTCGCGCGCGATACGCGCAAACGACTGGCAGGCACTGTGATCGTTCGGGTCGGTCCAGTATGCGGCGTCGTCTGCAAACGGTGCATTGTCCAGTGCCACGCCTTCTGTTCTGACGCCGACCTGGAACAGGGTCTGGGCGCGCGCATCGATGCGCGGCAGGTCGGGGCAGTCCAGCAGGAACTTCCAGCGCCAGTATCCAAGCTCCGCGCAGGCCGTGCGAATGGATTCTGCGCCGTAGAACACGCCGGGATCCTGGTCGCTACGAAAACGCGAGCCCCACTCGGCGGGCGGATAGCGGAACGGTGTGAAGATCAGGTAATGGAGGTGACGTGCGTCGACCGGGATTGCCGGTTTGCCGGCGTCGAGCACGGCCTCGAGGACGGCCTGCTCCTCGAGCGTGTCTACCAGCGGCATCGTGGAAACCACATGCTGGGCCTCGACGGCCCGCCAGAGCGTGAGCGCAAACGGCTTGCGCTCAGACGCGACCGCGTGTGGCGTCCAGGTAGTGAACGACACGGACAAGACCTTCGGTGGTTCGGATCAGTTCGAGCGGCTTGCCGCCAAGTGCGAGGTTGTCGTGGGTCAGCCACAGTCGGGCCTGCTCGTCGTGACCCAGGATCGCGTCGAGCGAGCGGAACAGTCGCACGAACAGCACGGCGAATTCCCATTCCTTGCGATGCGTGTCCAGAATGTACCCGCCCGATGCCATGCGGGAAACCGATGCGGTGCTGATGCCCAGCACGCTAGCCACGATAGCCTGGCTGATACCCAGGAAGCCGGCCGCACGCATGACGGCCTTGGTTAGCGTCACGCCGCGGTCGGGGCTGTCGCCGGGGTTTGTCTCCGGAATCTGCCTCGATTGCATCGCCTATGCTCCTGTTTCTTGAGAAACATTATAGGCGCTCGATTTCAGAAGGGAAGGCGCAATTCATGGGCTGCGCCAAGTGCACGCGCAGCCCACCCGGAACTAGTACGTTTCGATGTGCAATCGGCCTTCGGATCGCAACTGTGCCTCGACGGCCTGCCAGGACTGACCCGCTTCCGCACATACATCGCCAAACGCTTCCAGCACGCCTTCCTCCATGCCCCGCAGGCCGCAGATATAGACGTAGCCATGGGGGTCGGCGAGCAATGCGGCCACGGCGGCCGAGGCTTCGCGAATTGCGTCCTGTACATAGCGACGCGGCACAGTCGGGTCGCGCGAAAACGCAAAGTGGATGTCCAGGAAATCCTTTGGCAGTTTCAGCAGTGGGCCGAAGTAGGGCAGTTCGCGCTGGTTGCGTGCGCCGAAGAACAGCAGCCGGCGTCCGCCAAAGTGCTGCATGTTGCGCCGCATCCGCTCGGTCATGGCGCGCATCGGCGCGGAACCGGTACCGGTGCAGATCATCATGACGCTGGCCTGCTGGTGATTTGGCATCAGGAACGTACTACCGAACGGTCCGACCACCTGTACCGTATCGCCCTTGTTCAGGTCGCACAGGAAGTTCGAAGCTACGCCTTGTACCGGCTTGCCATCGTGGTCGCTGTCCACGCGTTTCACGGTCAGCGCCAGGTTGTTGTAGCCGGGGCGTTCGCCGTCGCGTGCGCTGGCTACCGAGTACATGCGGATGTAGTGCGGCTTGCCCGACGCATCGACACCAGGAGGTACCACACCGATGGCCTGGCCTTCGAGCACCGGAAAGAACTGGTTGCCGAAGTCGAGCACGATATGGTGGATATCGCTCGACGCATCGGCTTCGGTGAGTCGGTAGTTGCCTGCCACGGTGGCCGTCAACGGATCGCGCACGCCGTGCAGGTTCAGGTAGGGATGGGCGGCTGACCAGGGTGCCCTGGCCGAGGTGTGCCGGCTGGTCTCGACCTGCTGCACCGCGACCGGCATGCTGGTTGCCCCGGCTTCCTCGATGGCATGGTTGGCCGCGGCCGCGGCATCGATCTCGGCTTCCGGCAACGGCAGTTCGGCAGGCAGTTCGTCCCACAGCAACTGGGCCTCGATTGGATATGCCTGACCCTTGAACATCGTGCGCCAGTTGTCGATGGCGCCCGTGGGGCACGGCGACAGGCAGGCTCCGCAGCCATTGCAGACGTCGGCCTTGACCACATAGTTGCGGTCATCGTGCGTGATGGCATCGATCGGGCAGGTGTCTTCGCAGGTGTTGCAGCGAATGCAGATTTCCGGATCGATCAGATGTTGCTTGATGATGTCGGCGGCGCCCATGATCAGTTTTCCGAAATGCGCTGGCTTAGTTGAAGCGGACGTAATCGAAGTCCACCGGTTGGCGGTTGATGCCCATGGCCGGTGGCGCGATCCAGTTGGCGAACTTGCCCGGTTCCACCACGCGGCCCATCAGCGATGCCACGAACCTGCGGTCGGCGTCGGTAGCCAGCCATTTGTCCTGGCTGGCGTTCCATTCGGCTTCGCTGATGACTTCTCCGGCCGGCGATACGTGCAGGTTGGCGAGTGAACCGATCTTGCGGTTGAATGCCTTGTGCGGCACGCTCAGGCGGAACGGGATTCCGGCCTTCTCGATGACCTTGTTCCAGCGCGCCACCCCGCCCACGGAATCCTTGATGTAGTCGTCGCGCAGCACTTCGTTCAAGGCATTGAGCATCGGCACTTCACGCTCCCCAAGCTTGCCGTCCTTTACTTCGAGAATACGGTAGACATCGCCTTTCAACACGTGGTCGTCCGCGCGCTTGCCTTCCTCGAACCGACCCTTGAGGCCTGCGCTGTAGAACGTTGCGGCATTCGACGACTGGTCCGCGCCAAACAGGTCGATGGTCACGCTGTAGTGGAAGTTCAGGTAACGCTGGATGGTCTCCAGGTCGATCACGCCCGCGGCACGCACATCGGCAGGGTCCTGGATATCGCGCTCGCGCATGACTTCACAGGTGCGCTGGATCACGCGTGACACGCCCGATTCGCCCACAAACATGTGATGAGCTTCCTCGGTCAGCATGAAGCGCGTGGTGCGCGCCAGCGGGTCAAAACCGGACTCGGCCAGTGCGCACAGCTGGAACTTGCCGTCTCGGTCGGTGAAGTACGTGAACATGAAGAACGACAGCCAATCGGGCGTGCGTTCATTGAAGGCCCCCAGGATGCGCGGGTTGTCTTCGTCGCCGGAGCGGCGGCCCAGTAGCGCTTCCGCCTCCTCGCGGCCGTCGCGGCCGAAGTGGCGATGCAGCAGGTACACCATGGCCCACAGGTGGCGGCCTTCCTCCACGTTGACCTGGAACAGGTTGCGCAGGTCATAGAGCGATGGGGCAGTCAGTCCCAGGTGGCGTTGCTGTTCCACGGACGCGGGCTCGGTGTCGCCCTGCGTGACGATGATGCGGCGCAGGTTGGCACGATGTTCGCCGGGCACTTCCTGCCACGCGGCTTCGCCCTTGTGTTCGCCAAAGTGGATCTTGCGTTCGGCATCGGCCGGTTGCAGGAAGATTCCCCAGCGATAGTCGGGCATCTTGACATGGCCGAAGTGCGCCCAGCCCGAGGGATCCACCGATACCGCGGTGCGCAGGTACACGTCGAATTCGTGCGATCCGTCGGGCCCCATGTCGCGCCACCAGTCCAGGAAGGCCGGTTGCCAATGTTCCAGTGCGCGTTGCAGCGCGCGGTCTTCTGACAGATTGACGTTGTTCGGGATCTTCTGGCTGTAGTCGATGCTCATCGCGGGTCTCCTCTTGTATTTGGCGGTGATGCCGGGGCAGTGGTCAGACCCGGTCCCAGTCGAAGCGCGCCTTGTTGCCGGTGCCGAATACCTTGAGGGCGCCGTGTTCGCCAACCGCATTGGGGCGGTTGAAGATCCAGTTCTGCCAGGCCGTCAGGCGCCCGAAGATGCGCGTTTCCATGGTCTCGTGCCCGCCGAAGCGCAGGTTGGCTTCAAGCCCGGTCAGCGCATCTGGCGACAGGCTCGCGCGTTCCTCGATGGCAATGCGGATTTCGTCCGCCCAGTCGATGTCGTCGGGCGCGGCCGTGACCAGTCCCAATGCCTCGGCCGCGGGGCCATCGAGCGGCGTGCCTGCCTGCTCGCGCACGGCGGCGAGCGCGTCCGCTTCCTCGTAGAACCGTGCGGCCAGCCGGGTCAGGCCGTTCGGCATCGGGTAGCAGCCGAAGTTGGCGGCACTTGCCACGATGCGTGGTGCGTCGTCCGGGGTCTCTGGCAATTGCAGCATGTAGCTTCGATCGGCGGCCAGTGCCAGTTCCAGCAATGTGCCGGCAAAGCATGAGCCCGGTTCGATCAAAGCGAAAAGGCTGCGCGACGACACGTCGAGCCGTGCCAGGGTGCGGCGCAGCATGCCGATGGTCTCGCGCACGAACCAGTGGTTCGCATGGGTTTGCATGGCATTGTCGGCAGCCAGCACCTGGGTAGCATCGCCCTCGGTCTTGAGGATCCACATGCCGATGTCCAGATGGTTGGTGCGCAACGTCAGGATGGCATCGTCAAGCTCGCGTGCCATCTTGAGCGGCCACCAGTCGGCGCCAGCCGCGACGATGCCGTCAAGCTCCTGCGGCGGCGTGGCAGTGGGTGCGGCCACGGTAATCGTTGCGTGACGCGCGTCACGGTCGATATCGACACGCACCGTTTCATATGCGTAGCCGTCGTCCAGTACTTCGCGCGACAGCGGTGTCAGGGCAATGCCACTGGCGCCGGCCGGCCGGTCACTCTGTTCGGCCAATGCCAGCGCACGTGCGCGCACGTGCTCCGCAAATGCCGCGGGTTTGACGACCTCATCCACCAGTCGCCAGTCGCGGGCGCGCTGGCCCCGCACGCCTTCGGTGGTCAGGCAGAAGATATCGGCGTGATCGCGGCGCACGCGGCGCTTGTCGGTCACGCGCGTCAGCCCGCCGGTTCCCGGCAGCACGCCGAGCAGGGGCACCTCAGGGAGGCTGACGGCCGACGAGCGGTCGTCGATCAGCACGATTTCGTCGCAGGCCAGTGCCAGTTCATATCCGCCGCCTGCCGTGGTGCCGTTGCAGGCTGCAATGAACTTGATGCCGGAGTGGCGGCTGGCATCCTCGATGCCATTGCGCGTTTCGTTGGTGAACTTGCAGAAGTTCACTTTCCACGCATGGCTCGACTTGCCGAGCATGAAGATATTGGCGCCCGAACAGAAGATGCGGTCCCTAGTGCTGGTGATCACCACGGTGCGCACTTCGGGATGCTCGAACCGGATCCGCTGCAGCGCATCGTGCAATTCGATATCCACGCCGAGATCGTAGGAGTTGAGTTTCAGCGCATAGCCCGGACGCAAGCCACCTGCCTCGTCCACATGCATTGCCAGTGTGGCAACCGCGCCGTCGAAGCTCAGTTGCCAATGGCGGTATTGGTCGGGATGTCGCTCAAACGTGACCGGCGCGGCAGGCGCGCTCGTGGCGGTATCCGTCGGCATGGGGGCTGTCTCCTTGGTGCACTATAGTGCTATGTCGTTTGACATGAAATATAGTGCACGACATGGGGCGACGCAAGTGCAGCCTGATGTGCGGGCGCACATGGGCCCGCGCGGGGGCAACGCGCTCAGGTGCCGGTGGGGCGTAGTTCGGACTGGAGTGCCTGTAACGACGATGCGGCGTCTTGCCCGCTGGTGTCGATCGATACATCGGCGCGTGAATAGAGTGGTGTGCGCGCCTGCAGGATGCGGCGCAGGTCCGTCATGGCCTCGCGGTTGCCTTCCATCGGGCGCATGTCGCCCTGGGCTACCACGCGCGCCATATGTTCCTCGGGTGACGTGCGTACCCAGACCGTGAAGCAGCGTGACAGCAGCAGGTTGAACGTGGCCGGTTCCGATACCAGGCTGCCCGGCGTGGCCAGCACCATTGTGTCGTGCTCGCGCAGCACGCGCTCGAGCGCGCGCATTTCATAGCGGCGATACGCGGCCTGCCCATAAAGGGAGTGGATTTCGGACAGGCTGGCGCCGGCTTCCTGCTCGATGGCCGTATTGAGTTCGACGAATGGCATGCCTTCGGCGGCGGCCAGCGCGCGCCCCAACGTTGATTTGCCCGCGCCGCGCAGGCCGATCAGGGCAATCCGGCGGTGGCGCGCGTCGCGTGATTCGGCCGGGGACAGTGCCTGGCGCGCTGCCTCGCTCACGCGTGCCAGGTCGCCAGTTGGCAGTTGGGCCAGCCACTGCACCAGTTGCGAGAATTCGGTGGCGCGATGGCCGGTTTGTCCCGCCGGGTCGGCATGGCTGTCCACCTCGGCCAGCACGACGGGTAGGGGAACGTTCAAGGCATGTGCCACCTGGCGCAGCAGCAGCACCGACGCATTGCCCGTACCTGTTTCAAGATTGGCCAGGTAGCGCTCGGAAACATCGGCGCCGCGCGCCAGGTCCTTGCGCGACATGCCGCGTGCGGCGCGTAGCGACCGGATGCGCTCGCCAAGCTGGGTCAGATAGGGGTCGCGCTCCGCCGGGGTGCGTTGGTCGGGGCGGGTATCGGGAGTCAGAAGCGTTTCCGGATCACGACGCATGCTTGGATTCTTGAATATGGGTAGGGCTGGGCGCGGGCATTATACGGGCAGCAAGTATGCGTTCAGCAAAGTCCGCGGCGGCTCGGCCTGATTGAAGTTATATAGTGCATACCCTTGCTTGCATAGTAGTTGATATGAAATAAAATGCATAAAAATCGGCGGCGGAGAGGAAGGCGCTGTCGTTACAAGAACACCAGCTGAAGCCATATCGGGCACGCGCGATGGCGCGATGACGATTCCGATGGCCAGAGGAGTGGAGACATGACGCCCCCGATCACCAGCATTGCGCCCGTTGCCGGCACGGCGACAGACGCGGTGTCCCCGGTTGTATCCAACGTGGTTCCGGCGCCGGTGAGCGACACCACGGTAGCGGTATTGCCGGCGCGATATAACGCTGCCGATGACCTGCTGACGCGCAACCTTCTGGCAGGCCGCGGCGCCAAGACCGCCTATATCGACGATATGGGCAGCGTCAGCTTTGCTGAACTCGATACGCGTTGCCGCCGGTTTGCCGCGGCGCTGCATGAGGCTGGCTTCCGGCGCGACGAGCGCATATTGCTGTGCGCACTCGACACCATCGATTTCCCCACCGTATTCCTGGGCTGCCTGCTGGCCGGCGTGGTGCCGGTGGCAGTCAACACATTGCTGACTGCTGACGACTACGCGTACATGCTAGAACACAGCGGCGCGCGTGCCGTGGTGGTATCTGCGCCGTTGCTGCCGACCATGCGTGCCGCGCTCGACAAGGCGGCACTGGCACCCGACTTGATCGTCGCCGCGCCGTACGGCAATGAGGCTGCGGAGCAGGCGACGGTAACGTTGGCCAATATGCTGGCCAATGCCGGGGCACTCGCGACAGTGGCGCCGACCGGTCCCGACGACATGGCATTCTGGCTCTATTCATCGGGCTCGACGGGGCGGCCCAAAGGCACCGTGCACACGCATGACAACCTGTTCCATACCGCCGACCTGTATGCGCGCCAGGTGCTCGGCATGCGCGAGGACGATGTCGTGTTTTCGGCTGCCAAGCTGTTCTTCGCCTATGGGCTTGGCAATGCGCTGACGTTCCCGCTGTCGGTCGGCGCGACCACGGTGCTGATGGCCGAACGGCCGACACCGCAAGCGGTGTTCCGGCGCCTGACCGAGTATCGGCCCACGATCTTCTGCGGCGTGCCCACGCTGTTCGCAGGCATGCTGGCCGCAGCCGATCTGCCGGCGCGCGGCAATGTGGCCCTGCGCGTCTGTACCTCGGCCGGCGAGGCGTTGCCGCGCGATATTGGCGATCGTTTCCTGGCGCATTTCGGGTGCGACATCCTTGACGGCATAGGTTCGACCGAGATGCTGCACATCTTCCTGTCCAACCGGCCTGGAGACGTGCGCTACGGCACTACCGGCAGGCCAGTGCCAGGCTATGAACTGAAGCTGCTCGACGAGCGTGGCGAGCCATGTGCCGCCGGGGAAATCGGCGATCTCTACATCAAGGGTCCTTCCGCAGCGCTGATGTACTGGTCCAATCGCGACAAGAGCCGTGACACGTTCGTGGGCGTGTGGACGCGCAGTGGTGACAAGTATGTGTGCGATACCGATGGCTACTACACCTATGCGGGCCGCAGCGACGACATGCTCAAGGTGGGCGGAATCTACGTATCGCCGTTCGAAGTGGAGGCGGCGCTGGCCCAGCACCCCGCAATCCTGGAAGCCGCGGTGATAGGGGTGGCCGATGCCGCCGACCTGGTCAAGCCCAAGGCGTTCGTGGTGCTGCGCCCGGGGCAGCAGTGGCACGACGGGATGGCGGCCGAGTTGCAGGCCTTCGTCAAAACGAAACTGGCGCCGTACAAGTATCCGCGCCAGATTGAATGCGTGGACGAGTTGCCCAAGACCGCGACGGGCAAGATCCAGCGTTTCCGATTGCGTCAGCGTGAAGAAGCGGCGCGCCGGCCGTGACAAGGCTGATGGCATGCAGGCGACGTGGATGGTGAAATGGGTGGTGAAATGAGCAGTGAACTGGTTCGTATCCCGTTCGACGGGCGGCAGATCGATATCGAATGCCAGTGGTTACGCGCGGACCGCATGCGGCGTCCCCTGGTGGTATTTCTGCATGAAGGGCTCGGCTCGATCAGCATGTGGCGCGACTTTCCGCGCCAGGTCTGCGAAGCGGGCGATTTCCGCGGGCTGGTGTTCTCGCGCTATGGTTATGGCCGGTCCACGGCGCGGCCTCCGGCAGAAAAATGGGGTGTCGATTTCATGCATCGCCAGGCACGCGAGGCGTTGCCGGCGCTGTTCGAGGCCCTCGAAATTGGCCCGGGTCGCCGCCATGGCAGGCCCTGGCTGCTGGGCCATAGCGATGGGGGATCGATTGCACTGATCTACGGTGCAAGTTTTCCCGATGCCGTGGATGGCCTGACGGTGCTGGCGCCGCATATCGTCGTCGAGGACCTGTCGGTGCACAGCATTGCCGCCACGCGCGAGACGTACCTGGGCACCGATCTGCGCGCACGGCTGGCGCGCCATCATCACGATGTGGAGTCGGCATTCTGGGGCTGGAACGATATCTGGCTGAACCCTGACTTCCGCCGTTTTGACCTGCGCCCGTTGCTGGCCGATATTCGCTGCCCGGTGCTTGCGGTGCAGGGCGAGGACGATGAATACGGCACCATGGCACAGATAGAGGGTATCCATCGATATGCCCCGCAAACCGTACTGCTTAAACTCGCGCGCTGTGGGCACTCGCCACACCGCGACCAGACGGGTGCATTGACGGCGGCGAGCGCGGCGTTTATAACCACACATACTTCAATCCTAAAATAATTGGCGACGATGGCCGGAACGACCCCGGCCAATGCTGCGCGGCGCCCATCGGCTTCAGACCACCAGGAGGAGATTCCATGCATCGCGATGCATTGCGCAGGCTGCTGCACGCTCGTCGACTGACGGTTTCATTTGGCGCCGCAGCAGTGCTGGCCGCCGGTTCCGGCGCCGTGGCCCAAACCGCCGCCCCGGCCGCCCCGGCGGCGGGTGGCAAGATCAAGGTCGGCTTCATGCTGCCGTACACGGGCACCTATGCGGCGCTCGGCACCGCCATCGAGAACGGTTTCCGGATGTATGTGCAGCAGCAAGGTGGCAAGCTCGGCGGGCGCGATGTGGAATATTTCAAGGTCGATGACGAATCCGATCCGGCCAAGGCCCCGGAAAACGCCACCAAACTGATCCGGCGCGACCAGGTCGATGTCGTAGTGGGCACCGTGCATTCCGGCGTGCAGATGGGGATCGTCAAGGTCGCCAAGGAAAATAACACGCTGCTGATCATTCCGAACGCCGGCGTGGATGAAGCCACGGGGCCGCTGTGTGGGCCCAATATCTTCCGCTCGTCGTTTTCGAACTGGCAGCCCGGTTATGCCATGGGCCATGTGCTCGGTGAGCGGGGCCTGAAGAAGGTGGTCACGCTGACGTGGAAGTACGCGGCGGGTGAACAGTCGGTCAAGGGCTTCAAGGAAGCGTTCGAGGCCAAGGGCGGCAAGGTGGTGAAGGAGTTGAGCCTGCCATTCCCGAACGTGGAATTCCAGGCGCTGATCACTGAAGTGGCATCGCTGAAGCCCGATGCCGTGTTCGTGTTCTTTGCCGGCGGCGGTGCGGTCAAGTTCGTCAAGGACTGGCAGGCTGCGGGCCTCAAGGACAAGATTCCGCTGTACGGCTCGGGCTTCCTGACCGATGGCACGCTCGAAGCGCAAGGCGCGGCCGCGCAAGGGCTGGAAACCACGCTGCACTATGCCGATGGCCTGGCCAATGCGCGTGACAAGACCTTCCGTCTCGATTACGCCAAGACCTTCAAACTGCAACCCGACGTCTACGCGGTGCAGGGCTACGACGCGGCCCAACTGCTGGCGGCAGGTGCCGGTGCGGTCAAGGGCGACATGACGCGCAAGCCCGAGATCATCAAGGCCATGGAGACAGCCAAGGTGGACAGCCCGCGCGGCACGTTCACGCTGTCGAAAGCCCATAACCCGGTGCAGGACTTCTACCTGCGCCGTGTCGATGGCCGCGAGAACAAGGTCAGCAGCGTGGCGGTCAAGGCGCTGGCCGACCCGGCACGCGGTTGCCGTCTCTGATGCGCCGGCCGCGACGGATGGCATAGCGATGGATGTTGTTTCCTTCCTGATCCAGTGCCTGAACAGCGTGCAGTACGGCCTGCTGCTGTTCCTGGTGGCCAGTGGGCTGACGCTGATCTTCGGCATCATGGGCGTGATCAACCTCGCCCATGGCAGCTTCTACATGCTGGGTGCCTATCTGGCATTCACGCTGGCCAGCCTGACGGGCAACCTGTTCATCGCGCTGCCGCTGGGCATTGTGCTGGCCGTGCTGTTTGGCTACGTGCTCGAATGGGCGTTCTTCAGCTACCTGTACCAGCGCGATCACCTGCAGCAGGTGCTGATGACATACGGCCTGATCCTGGTGTTCGAGGAATTGCGCAGCCTCCTGGTGGGAGACGACGTGCATGGCGTGCCAGTACCGGCGCTGCTCGACGGGGCGCTGCCGATCGGCAATGACATGACCTATCCGGTGTACCGGCTGTTTATCTCGGCGGTCTGCCTGCTGGTGGCGGGTGCGATGTATTACGTGATTCGCCGCACGCGGGTGGGCATGATGATCCGCGCGGGTGCTACCAATCGCGAGATGGTGCAATCGCTTGGCATCAATGTGACCGTGCTCTACCGTTTTGTCTTCGCGCTGGGCGTGGCGCTGGCCGTGCTGGCGGGAATGATCGCGTCACCGGTCTCGTCCGTGTATCCGGGTATGGGCGGGCAGGTATTGATCATCTGCTTCGTGGTGGTGGTGATAGGTGGTATCGGTTCGGTCAAGGGCGCCATGGTGGCGTCGCTGCTGATCGGTTTTGTCGATACCTTCGGCAAGGTGTTCTGGCAGGATGCGGCCGGTGTGCTCGTGTACCTGTTGATGGCCGTGATCTTGCTGTGGAAGCCGCAAGGGCTGTTCCGCGCGGGTTGAGCAGGAAACGACTGACATGCAAACCGATTTCTCGACGCCCGGGCAACGCGAAGTGGGGCGGCCCGCGTGGCTGGCGGCGGCAGGCTGGATCATGGCACTGGCCGTGCTGTGTGCCGCGCCGCTGGTGCTGAGCGCCGACAGTCACAAGTACTACATCGAGCTGCTCAGCAAGGTCATGATCATGGCGATCTTCGCGCTGTCCCTGCAATTGCTGATTGGCTATACGGGACTGGTCAGCCTGGGGCACGCCGCGTACTTCGCCATGTCGGCCTATGCCACGGCGATGCTGGCGCCCGAGAGCGGGGCGGGCAATGGCTGGTTGCTGCTGCTCGGTGCGGTAGGTGCCGCGGGAGCGCTGGCGCTGGTTGTCGGCGCGCTGGTGCTCCGAACGCGAGGCATCTACTTCATCATGGTGACGCTGGCGTTTGCGCAGATGGTGTACTTCGTTTTTCACGACACCAAGATTGCCGGCGGCAGCGATGGCACCTATATCTATTTCCGGCCGGAGTTCGGGCTATTCTCGGAGCGGCCGCTGACGGTCAACGAG
Source organism: Cupriavidus sp. (assembly GCF_057315035.1). NCBI lineage: Bacteria > Pseudomonadati > Pseudomonadota > Betaproteobacteria > Burkholderiales > Burkholderiaceae > Cupriavidus > Cupriavidus sp. The sequence goes on from NZ_DBHKYV010000025.1 coordinate 97,779, forward strand.
CCGGTGCAGTTCTACTGGCTGGTGCTGGCCGCGCTGGTGCTGACGCTGGCGCTGCTGGCACTGTTGCTGCGCTCGCGCTTCGGTCATGCCCTGGTGGGTATCCGGCATAACGAGCAGCGCATGCGCGCGGCCGGGTACGCGACCTACCGCTACCAGCTCGGCGCGTTTGTCGCGGGCGGCATGCTGGCCGGGCTGGCTGGCTACCTTTATGCCATCCAGTTCGGCTTCGTGAATCCCGAGATCGCGTCGTGGCACCAGTCCGGCAACGCGATGCTGATGGTGATCCTGGGCGGCGTGGGCAGTCTGGCCGGCGCGGTGCTGGGGGCGTTTTCGTTCGTGCTGCTGGCGGAATGTTTCAGCGCCATGACCAGGCACTGGCAACTGTTGATGGGGGCCTTCATCATTGCCGCCGTGGCGCTGCTGCCGCGCGGGCTGGTGAGCGTGCCCGCGGTATTGCGCCATCGCTCGCCGCGTCGCACGCGCCGTGACGGTGCGGCGCCGGGGTCGAATACGCACGGCCGGGAGGCAACATGAGCACCGGTACATCGCTTATGTCGGGTACGCCGGTTCCGCCAGCTGCGTCGCTTCCCGTGATGCAGGCGCAGATGTTGTCGCGGCGCTTTGGTGGCCTGACCGCGGTCAACCAGGTTGACCTGTCGCTGCATCTGAACGAGATCCACGCCGTGATTGGCACCAATGGCGCGGGCAAGTCGACACTGATCAACCTGTTGTCGGGCGAGCTGGCGCCGTCGGAAGGCCGGCTGTATCTGCAGGGACAGGACGTGACTGGGTGGGCGCAGCCGAAACTGGCGCGGCATGGTGTCGGGCGTAGCTACCAGCGCAACAACATCTTCCTGCCCCTGACCGTGCGCGAGAATTGCCGGCTAGCCGCGCAGTCCCGCGCCCAGCGCGCCTGGAGGCTCTGGGAGCCCGCGCAAGCCTGCCGTACCAGCCGTGCCCTGGCTGACGAGGCGCTCGAGCGCGCGGGGCTGAGCCAGCATGCCGGACGCGTGGCCAGCGAACTCGCCCACGGCCAGAAGCGCCAGCTCGAAGTAGCGATGTGCCTGGCCACCGAACCGGTGGCACTGTTGCTGGATGAACCGCTGGCGGGCATGGGCGCCGAGGAGTCGGCCCGCATGCTCGACCTGCTGCGCGGGTTGCGCGAAGGGCATGCGATCCTGCTGGTCGAACATGACATGGAAGCCGTGTTTGCCGTGGCGGACCGTATCACGGTGATGGTCAACGGCACGGTGATCGCCTCGGGCGACCCGGCCGGCATACGGGCCAACCACGAGGTGCAACTGGCCTACCTGGGTGAAGAGGAGGGCGCAGCATGAGCGCCGCCGCCATTATTGAAGCCACGGGCATCAACGCCTGGTACGGTTCGAGCCATGTGCTGCGCGGGATCGATTTCCGTGTGGGCGCAGGCGAGACCGTCGGGCTGCTGGGCCGTAACGGCATGGGCAAGAGCACGCTGTTGCGGACCCTGCTGGGCCATGTACGCGAACGTGAAGGCCAGATCCGCGTGGCTGCGCGTGACATGTCGCGTGCGCGACCGTATGAAGTGGCCCGGCTTGGCGTGGCCTATGTGCCGGAAGGGCGCGGCATCTTCCCGAACCTGAGCGTACGCGAGAATCTGCTGATGGCGGCCAGGCCCGGTTGCAATGGGCGCAAGGACTGGGACGAAGCGCGCGTGCTCGACCTGTTCCCGCGCCTCAAGGAGCGTCTGTCGCACGGCGGACAACAGTTGTCCGGTGGCGAGCAGCAAATGCTGTCGATCGGCCGCGCGCTGATGACCAATCCCGATTGCCTGATCCTTGACGAGGCCACCGAAGGGCTGGCGCCAAAGATCGTCCATGAGATCTGGAATGTCATCGCCACGGTGCGCGCCACCGGCATTGCCTCGATCGTGGTCGATCGCAACTACCGCGCGGTGCTCGCTCATGCCGAGCGCGTGGTGGTGCTTGAAAAAGGCCTGGTCGTGATGGCCGGGCCGGCCGCGGAACTGGCTGCGGCGCCTGCCGCCCTCGACCGCTATCTCGGCGTCTGACGCAAGAGTCCAAAAAGAGTCTTTAAAGTCACTTTATGTCGTGCGCTCGCCACGCTCCGATGGTGGGCGAACCCACCATCACAATGCTGCCAGGGCTTGACCGCGCTCAGCTTCTTTCCCATGCTTGTTCGGTTGCGTCGCCGGCTTCGGCATTTCCATAGTGGTCGTCTTACGGCACTTCATCTAGAATGCGCGCGTTTGTGCAATGCAATAGAAGCAGAGAAGGCCAATACGCCCCATCGGGGACCGGAACCGCTTGCGTGAGAGAAACTGTGCCTGAAAATCCACTTTTGTGGGGTTGCTTGCCGGATGCCATGCCATGGCAACCTGCGCCGGGTACGGGAGGCGCGAGCTGGTCCACCTGACCCAATTCCATGACCCAGTCCGCAACCACCAGTCACTATTTCGTTGAGAGTCCGAGCACACGTGCGCTCGTGATAGGCGCAATCGGTGTCGTCTTTGGCGACATCGGCACCAGCCCTCTCTATGCCCTGAAGGAATGCTTCAGCAAGGATCACGGCATTCCGTTCAGCCCCGAGGCGGTCCTCGGCATCATCTCGCTGCTGTTCTGGGCGATGATCATCGTCGTTTCGATCAAGTACGTCCTGTTCGTGATGCGGGCCGACAACGACGGCGAGGGCGGGGTGCTGGCGCTGATGGCGCTGGCATTGCGCACGGCGGCGCCACGCTCGCGCATGGCGAAGCTGATCATGATGTCGGCCATCTTCGGCGCCTGCATGTTCTATGGTGACGCGGTGATCACGCCCGCGATCTCGGTGCTTTCCGCCGTGGAAGGGCTGGAAATCGCTTCGCCGGCGCTGTCGCATTTCGTGATCCCGATCACGCTCTCGATCCTGTGCGTGCTGTTCTTTATCCAGCGTCACGGCACCAGCGCGGTGGGCAAGCTGTTCGGCCCGATCATGGTGGCGTGGTTCCTTGCGTTGGGCGCGTTGGGCGTGTTCAACCTGATGCAGTCGCCGGTGATCCTGAAGGCCATCAACCCCTGGTATGGCGTGTCGTTCCTGATCGAACACTCGCTGCAGGCCTTTATCGTGCTGGGTAGTGTGTTCCTGGTGCTGACGGGCGCCGAGGCGTTGTATATCGACATGGGCCACTTCGGCGCGAAGCCGATCCGCTACGGCTGGTTCGTGCTGGTGATGCCATGCCTGATGCTCAATTACTTCGGCCAGGGTGCCATGTTGCTTGTCAATCCCGAAGCCATTGCCAATCCATTCTTCCTGATGGTGCCGGAGCTATTGCAATTACCGATGGTGCTGCTGGCCACGGCGGCTACGGTGATTGCATCGCAGGCGGTGATCTCGGGTGCATTCTCGCTGACCAGCCAGGCCATTCAGCTTGGTTTCCTGCCACGCATGCGCATCCAGTACACCTCGGCGGCGGAAATTGGCCAGATCTACCTGCCGGTCATCAACTGGGCGCTGCTGGTGCTCGTGATATGCGTGGTGTTGTCGTTCAAGAAGTCGGAGAACCTGGCAGCCGCCTACGGTATCGCCGTGACCACGACCATGCTGATCACGACGTTCCTTGCGGTCATCGTCATGCGGCGCTTCTGGAAGTGGAATCCGGTGCTGGTGACGGTGCTTGGTTCGACGTTCCTGGTGGTGGACCTGGCGTTTTTCGCGGCTAACCTGCTCAAGGTGGCCGAGGGCGGCTGGTTCCCGCTGCTGATGGGCTCCACGGCGTTCTTCCTGCTGATGACCTGGCATAGCGGGCGCAAGCTGCTGCGCGCGCGCAGTCTTGAAGACGGTATTCCGCTGGAGCCGTTCATTGCCGGCCTGCTGGCCCATCCGCCGCACCGCGTCGAAGGCACCGCAGTGTTCCTGACCGGCAGTACCGACTCGGTGCCCGTGTCGTTGCTGCACAACCTCAAGCACAACCGCGTGCTACATGAGCGCGTGGTGTTCCTGAGCTTTGTGACGCGCGATATTCCTTACGTCGACGACGATCATCGCCTGACCTGCAAGGACCTGGGCGGTGGCGTGTTCATCCTGCGGTCGGAGTACGGTTTCAAGGAGACCCCGGACGTGCAGCGCGTGCTGGACCTTGCCCAGCGCAAGCTAGACATGCATTTCGAGTTGATGGAAACATCGTTCTTCATCGCCCGCGAAACGGTGATTCCGTCGAAGCTGCCCGGCATGTCAATGTGGCGCGAAAGCCTGTTCGCGTGGATGCATCAGAACGGCGCCAAGCCGTCGGACTTCTTCTCGATTCCGGCCAACCGCGTAGTGGAGTTGGGGACGAAGGTGGAGATCTGAGTTCCTGGTCTGGCATGCAAAACGCCCCGCAGATGCGGGGCGTTTTAGTTTGCGATGTCGAGTTGCCTAGCGCTTCAGCTTCGCAAATGCTGCGGCTAGCGCGCCTTGCTGTTCCGGCTCGCGACGGCCAGCGTTGCCGCCGCGATTGCCACCGTTGCGCTGGCCACGATCGGCAGGGCGATCGCCGCCACCGGTACGTGCCGCGGCTTGGCCCGGCTCGTCGTCCAGACGCATGGTCAAGCCGATACGGTTGCGCTTGATGTCCACTTCCATCACCTTGACCTTCACGATCTGGCCGGCCTTGACCACTTCGTGCGCGTCCTTGACGAACTTGCTCGACAGCGCCGAGATATGGACCAGGCCGTCCTGGTGCACGCCGATATCGACGAACGCGCCGAAGGCTGCCACGTTGGTGACCACGCCTTCCAGGATCATGCCGGGTTGCAGGTCCTTGACGTCTTCCACGCCTTCCTGGAACGTCGCGGTCTTGAACTCGGGGCGCGGGTCGCGACCCGGCTTCTCGAGTTCGGTCAGGATGTCGCGCACGGTAGGCAGCCCGAACTTGTCATCGGCGAACTGCTGTGCAGACACGCCACGCAGCGCGTCACGGTTGCCCATCACGTCGGGCAGGCCCTTCTTGATGTGGTCCAGGATCTTTTGAACCACCGGGTACGCTTCAGGGTGCACCGACGAGCGGTCCAGCGGATTGTCGCCATCGTTGACGCGCAGGAAGCCGGCGGCCTGTTCGAACGTCTTGTCACCAAGGCGCGGCACCTTCTTCAGCGAGTCCCGGTTGGCGAACGCGCCATTGGCATCGCGATAGTCGACGATATTGCGCGCCAGTACCGAGTTCAGGCCCGAGACACGCGCCAGCAGCGGGGCGGAAGCGGTGTTCACATCCACGCCCACGGCGTTCACGCAATCTTCGACCACGGCATCGAGCGCACGGGCCAGTTCGCGCTGGTTCACATCGTGCTGGTACTGGCCCACGCCGATCGATTTCGGGTCGATCTTGACGAGTTCGGCCAGCGGGTCCTGCAGGCGGCGTGCGATCGACACTGCGCCACGCAGCGAAACGTCGAGCTCCGGGAACTCCTTGGCGGCCAGTTCCGATGCGGAGTAGACCGAGGCGCCCGCTTCGCTGACCACGATCTTGGTCAGCTTCAGCTCGGGTGCGCCTTTCATCAGGTCCTGCACGAGCTTGTCGGTCTCACGGCTGGCGGTGCCGTTGCCGATCGAGCATAGTGCCACGTTGTGCTGTTTTGCCAGGCGAGCCAAGGTGGCCAGCGAGCCGGCCCAGTCGCGGCGCGGTTCGTGCGGGTAGATCGTCGCGGTGTCGAGCAGCTTGCCCGTATGGTCGACCACGGCGATCTTGCAGCCCGTGCGGATGCCCGGATCGACGCCCATCACGGACTTCGGGCCGGCCGGCGCGGCCAGCAACAGTTCGTGAAGGTTGCGGCCGAACACCTTGATGGCTTCGCCCTCGGCGGTTTCGCGCAATTGCGTCAGCAGTTCGGTTTCCAGGTGCGGCTGCACCTTGACGCGCCAGCACCAGCGGCAGACATCGCCAAGCCACTTGTCGGCCGGGCGGTTCTGGTTCTGGATGCCCACATGGCGCGCAATCATGCCTTCGCATGGATGCGGCACCATGGCGTCCTGTTCCTCGCCCAGGCCCAGCTTGACCATCAGCACGCCGGCATTGCGGCCGCGGAACAGTGCCAGCGCGCGGTGCGACGGCACCGTGCGGATCGTTTCGCTGTACTGGTAGTAGTCGCGGAACTTCTCTTCCTCGGCGGTCTCCTTGCCTTCCATGACCGACGACGACACCACGCCGTTGTTCCACAGGTGCTCGCGCAGCTTGCCCAGCAACTCGGCGGTTTCGCCAAACTGCTCGGACAGGATGTCGCGGGCGCCGTCCAGTGCGGCCTTTACGTCGGGCACGCCACCTTCGGCAGTGGGGTTGCCGTTGACGAATTTGGCGGCTTCGGCCTGCGGGTCGAGCGTCGGGTCGGCCAGCAGTGCCTGCGCCAGCGGCTCGAGACCGCATTCGCGCGCAATCTGGGCGCGTGTACGGCGTTTCGGCTTGTAGGGCAGGTAGAGATCTTCGAGCGTCTGCTTGGTGTCGGCCGCTTCAATGGCAGCGCGCAGTTCGTCGGTCAGCTTGCCCTGTTCCTCGATCGAGGCCAGGATCGTGGCACGTCGATCTTCCATGTCGCGCAGGTACAGCAGGCGTTCTTCCAGCGTACGCAAATGCGTGTCATCGAGATTGCCGGTCACTTCCTTGCGGTAGCGGGCGATAAACGGCACCGTGGCACCCTCGTCGAGCAGTTCGACGGCAGCTGCAACCTGGCGGGGTTGCACGGACAGTTCGGCCGCGATCAGCGACACAATCTTTTGCAGGACGGAAGCAGGCAGATTGGACATCGAGAAAACGAGTCAGTCGAAAGCGGGGCATTGTGCCATAAGCGCGAAGCGGTCCCGGTGACGGGAAGGCACCTTTTACGTCCTCTTATCGAGGCGCTGCGCGTATGGAATCTGGCGGACACATATTGCAATGCCGCCGCCCGGGTCCGAAGTGGTCCCGGATGCTAGAATCCGGGCATGATCGTCAAGCCCAAACCGGCCGTCATGGCTCTCCCGGTTTCCACTTCGCTTACCACCCTCGCGCTTACCACCCTGGCGCTGGCCGCGTTGCTGCTGGCTGCGCCGTTGCGCGAGGCCCACGCACAGGCGTCCGCGCCGGCCGCCGCCGCGCGTGCGCCTGCAGCGGCGATACCGCCAGATCCGGGCCAGCCGCGTGACTTCGAGGCCGAGCGCAAGGCCATCGGCGATTCGCGTGCCTGGACCAACTACCGTTTTGCGAAGGCGGAGCGCGAGTGCTACAGCAAGTTCCTGGTCAATAGCTGCATCGAGAAGGCCAAGGACGCGCAGCGCGAAGAATTGCATGTGCTGCGTGCGAAGGATCTGGAAGTCGGCGATGCGGAGCGCGCCTACAAGGCGGCCCAGCGCGATCGCGAGCAGGCCATTCGCCGCGCCGAGTACGAGGCCAGCCAGCCGGGCCGGGCGGCCAATGAGCAAGCCAGCCGCGATGCGTATGACCGCAAGCAGCAGGAGCAGGCGCTTCGCGATGCGCAGGCCAGTGGCCAGGCGCCCCAGCGGGCGGCCAATGCACAGGCGTACCAGAAGAAGCAGGACGACTTCAATTCGCGCATGCAGGAGGCCCAGCAGAAGGGCACCGAGCAGGCGCGCCAGCGGCAGGAAAATACCAAGGCTTACCAGCAGAAGCAGGCTGACGCCGCGCAACGCCAGAAAGACCTGGACGAGCGCCGAGCCAAGGCCGAGGAAAAGAAGAAGGAAGGGTCGAGTTCGACGCCGAGCCCGTTCGGGTTCTGAGTCGTTTGCTGGGGTCGGGCGGAGGCTATGCCGCCGCTGGGAGCAGGAAGGCGCAACATGGACGAAAATCTCAATACGCTGCAGCGGCAGATCATCGAGCTGCAGATTGAACACCGCGACCTCGATTTCCTGATCGATCGCCTTTGTGCGGATCCCGCGCACGACGAATTGCAGCTGCGCCGCCTGAAGAAGCGCCGGCTCAAGCTCAAGGATGCGATCACCTTGCTGCAGTTGCATCTCGAACCCGACGTCCCCGCCTGATTCCCACGCGCGGTACTTCCGACGGTACCTTCGCGCCGTACCTTCGCAAAATATCCTCGCCGTGGCACGAGCGTGTGCCGCAGACATCGAAGAAATCCCATCTTGCCCGATTCGACCGACGATCTCCTACCCGATCACGCCGAGGCGTCCGAACCAGCGGAGTCGCTGGGCGAAGTCGTTGCCGCGGCATCGGCCAGCCAGGCTGCCTCGCAGTCCGCGCAACTGGCAACAATGTTTGCCGAGACCGGCACGCTGGCCACGGCCATTCCCGGCTATCGTCCCCGCGCAGCACAGCAGAAGATGGCCGAAGCGGTGGCCAATGCCATCTCGCAGAACGACACCGTGATCGTCGAGGCGGGTACCGGCACGGGCAAGACCTTTGCGTATCTGGTGCCCGCGATGCTCTGGGGCGGCAAGGTAATCCTGTCGACCGGGACCAAGAACCTGCAGGACCAGTTGTTCCTGCGCGATATTCCCACGGTGCGGCACGCGTTGAACGTGCCGGTCTCGGTATCGCTGCTCAAGGGCCGCGCCAACTACGTATGCCACTATCATCTGGAGCGCGCGCAGGCCAATGGCCGGCTGGCGTCGAAGCAGGACGCGGCGTGGCTGCGCGATATCGCGCGCTTTGCAATGACCACGTCGACGGGCGACAAGGCCGAGCTGGCGGCAGTGCCCGAGAATGCGCCGGTCTGGCAGATGGTGACATCCACGCGGGATAACTGCCTGGGTAGCGAATGCCCGCATTACAAGGAATGCTTTGTGATGCGCGCCCGCAAGGAGGCACAGCAGGCCGATGTCGTAGTGGTCAACCATCATCTGTTCTTTGCCGATGTGGTGCTGCGCGACACCGGCATGGCCGAACTGCTGCCGGCGGCCAATACGGTGATCTTCGACGAAGCACACCAGTTGCCCGAAACCGCGACATTGTTCTTCGGCGAGACCTTGTCGACCAGCCAGTTGCTCGAACTCGCGCGAGATACGGTGGCCGAAGGCCTGTCCCATGCCCGCGATGCCGTGGACTGGGTCGCACTGGGCGCGCCACTGGAACGTGCGGCGCGCGATTTGCGCCTGGCATTCGGCAGGGACAACGCGCGCATGGCATTGGGTCAGATCGATGCCGATCCGCGCACGCGCGAACCGTTCTACGAAACCCTCGACGCGCTGGATACGGCGCTATCGGATTTTGTCGAGGCATTGGAATCGCAGGCGGAACGGGCCGAAACGCTCGAGCAGTGCCATCGGCGCGCGGTGGAAATCGCGCAGCGGCTGGCCGCGTGGCGCGACGATCGTGTTGCCGTGGCTCCTGCTTCCACGCCTGCGGACGCTTCCGAACAGGAGGGCAGTGTGGAAGCTGCCGCCGAGGCCGCACCGCAGACCGGACCGGCCCAGCTTGGCCCCGACACCGTGCGCTGGGTGGAAGTGTTCTCGCAAACGGTGCAGCTGCACCGCACGCCGTTGTCGATCGCGCCGATCTTTACCCGGCAGCGCACCGGGCAGCCGCGCGCGTGGGTGTTTACCTCGGCGACGTTGTCCGTCAAAGGCAATTTCACGCACTATGCCGCCCAGCTTGGGCTGGACAAGGACCGCTCGCTGACGTTGCCGAGTCCGTTCGACTATGCAAAGCAGGGCTTGCTCTACGTGCCGCGCGACATGCCGCCGCCGAATTCGCCGCAGTTCACGGAAGCCGTGGTGGAGCGGGCACTGCCGCTGATCGAAGCGGCAGGCGGCCGTACCTTCCTGCTTTGCACTACGCTGCGCGCGGTGCAAAAGGCTTCGGACATGCTGTACGACCTGTTTGCCGAACGCGGCCTCAATCTGCCGTTGCTGGTGCAGGGCCAGGCCAGCCGCACCGAATTGCTCGATCGCTTCCGTCAGCTGGGCAATGCAGTACTGGTGGGTAGCCAGAGTTTCTGGGAGGGTGTCGATGTCCGCGGCGAGGCGTTGTCGCTGGTCATCATCGACAAGCTGCCGTTCGCGCCGCCCGATGACCCCGTACTCGCGGCGCGCATGGAAGTGCTGCAGAAAAAGGGTCTGAGCCCGTTCGCGGCACATCAGTTGCCGCATGCCGTGATTACGCTGAAACAGGGTGCGGGACGGCTTATCCGTTCCGAGTCGGACCGGGGTGTGCTGGCCATCTGCGACACACGGCTGGTGGAAAAACCCTACGGCCGGCAGATCTGGCAGAGCCTGCCTCCCTTCACGCGCACGCGTGAAGCCGGGACGGTGGTACGTTTCCTGGAGTCGCTGGGAAACCGTTCAGGCGCGGACGCCGACACGGCTGAGTCTTCGGAAGACTGACCTGTCGGAGGGTGCTGCCGGTTGCAGCAATTCGCGCTTCAATCAGTTCAATCCATTTGACCGTGCGTAGCGGAACAGGTCGGCATCGGTGCGGATGCTGAGTTTCGTCATGGCTTTGCGCTTGTGGCTGCTGATGGTCTTGATGCTACGGTGCAGATGCATGGAAATCCGCGAAACCGACATGCCGACCGTGTACAGCCGCAGGACTTCGATCTCGCTTGGGGTCAACGGCGTCGGCTTGCCAGACGTGATCCTGATGTTCGCTTCGCTGCCATGGTTGCCGGTCGGACAACCGAGGTGCGAGGCGTGCAGGTAGGCCGTCTCGATTGCCGTCACAAGCTCGGCCATGTCGGTACCCTTGTTGAGAACACCAAGCGCACCGATGCGGCGCAGGCTGCCAAGCAATGCCGGATGACTGAGGTTGGTCAGTACCACGGTGCGCACGTCGGGAAACAGGCGGCGGATCATGCCAAGCATGACCAGTCCATCGGGACCATGTTCGCCGGGCATGTGGAAATCCGTGACCAGCACATCGCATGGCGTGGTCGACATCAAAGCCAGCAAGCCATCAGGATGGTGGGCAGTGCCGACTATCTGTATATGAGGCGTCCCTGACAATATCCAGCGTACGCCTTCAATGATCAGGGGGTGGTCATCTGCGAGATGTACCCGAATCAACGGTGGGCGGGTCATGGTCGATTCTTTTGCCGGCTCGAATCGTAAAAATACTGCACGCCATATGCATGGCGACATCGAAGAAATTCTAGAAATAGCCGTTTCTGCCGGATCTCCCCCTGCCAGGGCTGCGGCGTTATTGGAATCAGATTATTCCTAGGGGAGTCTGGGCAGTGGCTCGCTAAGATCGCGTCGGTTTCTGGGACGTGCGAGATGCGAGCGAAAACATGCCTGACGGCGGTACTGGTTAGTACCGTGTTGGTTGGTTGTACATTGGCGCCAGGTATGCGGGCAGATCGGGACCTGCCGGTGGCCACCGAGGAGTCGCCGGAGGGCGTCACGCCCATTTCATGGGATCTGGTCAAGACGCTGAGCTCGGAGCCAAGGCGCGTCAGCCAGGATCTTGATGCGTTGCTCACCCCGCCGCAACCGTACCGCATTGGTCCCGCCGATATCCTGTCGATCGTGGTGTGGGACCACCCCGAGTTGGTGTTCCCGACCCAGACCTATACCGCGGGTATCGGATTCGAGAACTCTGCCTATAGCGGTGCGCCCAGCGTGCCGGGCTATGTGGTCAGCCAGCAGGGGCACATCCAGTTTCCGTACGTCGGTACCATGAAGGTGGCGGGTCTCACCGCGGAGGATGTGCGGGAACGTCTGACTCGCTCGCTGGCGCGCGTGGTGCATGCACCGCAGGTAACCGTGCGCGTGCTCGCATATCGGAGTCAGCGCATCTATGTCGACGGCGAGGTCAGGTCGCCAGGCTCCCAGTTTGTTGACGATGTTCCGATGACCCTCGTGGAGGCGCTTGGACGCGCCGGAGGTATCAACGGCAGTAGCGGCGACAGCAGTCGCATCCGTGTGTCCCGCAAGGACCGTAGCTGGATCATCGATCTTCCTGCGCTATTGCAGGCCGGACGCGACCCCTCAGGCATCCAGTTGCGCGGTGGCGACCTCGTGCACGTCGCACCGCGCGAGGACGGCAAGGTGTTCGTGCTGGGCGAGGTCAACAAGCCGCTGGCGGTGTTGCCGCGCAATGGCAGCCTGACGCTTGGCGAAGCATTGGGCGAGGCGGGAGGTGTCAACCCCCGAACCAGCGATCCGCGGCAGATCTACGTGGTACGCAGGCATGCAGCAGGACGCCCCGAGGTCTTCCATATCGATGCGCACTCACCCGTGGCACTTGCGCTGGCCGAAGGTTTTCCGCTGCGGCCGCGCGATGTGGTCTACGTGGACGCGGGCGACATCACGCGCTGGGCGCGCGTTGTGAACCAGTTGATCCCCAGCGCGCAATTCGTCAATGCCACCGCGAGCACCCTGAAATGACCCGCGTCGTGCTTGTCGTGTGCGTGGGCAACATCTGTCGCAGCCCGATGGCGATGGGGCTGTTGGGCCAGTCGTTGCCGGGCTTCACCGTACGCTCGGCCGGGCTACATGCGATGCCGGGTGCGCCAGTTGACCCGCTTGCGGCCGCGGTGTGCGCGGACGCCGGCATCGATCTGAGCGGTCATCGCGCGCATCGGTTGACCGGGCGTGACGTTGCCGGGGCGGAGCTGGTGCTGACGATGAGCGACGCGCAGAAGCTCTCGATCCAGCTTCGCTATCCACAATGCTCCGGACATGTCTATCGTCTTGGCCAGCGCACCGGCTGCAACATACCGGATCCTCACGGCCTGCAGCGCGAGGCGTTCGTGCAGGCGTTTTCATGCATCCGCGATGGCGTGGATGACTGGGCGCCGCGTATCCGGGCATTGGACTGAACATGGCGGCAGATCGTTCGGATTCGCGCGACGTGATCTCCCTGGCCCGGTTGGTCGAGGTGCTGTTGCGCCGCCGCTGGCATGTGGTGACGGTCACGCTGGCATTCTCGCTGCTGGGCCTGGGCTACGCGCTTGTAGCCAGGCCGGTCTATCAGGCCGACCTGATGATCCAGATCGATGATGGGGCGGCCGCATCGTCGGCCTGGAGCCTGCTTGGCGATGCGGCATCGTTATTCGATGTGAAGTCGTCACCGGGTGCGGAGACGCAGATCATCGGGTCCCGACTGGTGGTGCAACGCGCCGTGGAGGCGCTGCACCTCGACATCGAGGCGGGGCCATCGCGCCTGCCCGTGATTGGCAATCTGCTCGCACGATGGCGCGTCACGCGCGGCGATACAGCCGAGGCAATCGATGTCATACGGTTCGATGTGCCGCATGCGCTGGAAGGTGAAGCATTCGTACTGACGATGCAATCGGCTACAGCCTGGCAATTGGAGGGGCCAGGTCTCGCGGTACCGCTGCGTGGTGAAGTGGCAGTCGAGCGCGCCGTGCTGTCGCGTGACGGCGAGATCCGCTTGAAGGTGACGGGGTGTTCCTGCCGGCCCGGTGCCGAGTTCACGCTGGTGCGTCAATCGCGGCACAAGACCGTGGCTGCCGTGCGCGACAAGCTGGTGGTGAGGGAACCGGCCCGGCAGTCGGGCGTTCTGGTTGCCACGCTGACCGGGCCCGACCCGGAGCAGGTGCGTGCGCTATTGCACGAGATCGGAGAACAGTATGTCGCGCAGAATGTGGCACGCAAGTCGGCGGAAGCCGCACAATCACTGGCATTCCTGGAAAGGCAGCTTCCCGATCTGAAGCGGCAGCTGGAGATCGCCCAGGGACGCTACACGTCGATGACGGCGCAGGAGGGCATCGTCGATCTGACCGAGGAAGCCAGGATTGCCCTGAAGGCGACTGCGGAAACGCAGACTCAACTGCTCTGGCTGAAGCAGAAACGGCATGAGCTGGCCACCCGTTTCACGGGTGAACATCCTGCGCTGAAGGCCGTCGATCAGCAGGTTGCCGTGGTGCGAGGCAAGCAGCAGGATCTGGACCGGATGGTGCGGCAGATGCCGGAGCAGCAACGACGCACCGCACAACTGACGCTCGATGTGCGCGTGGCCACGGAGCTTTACACGTCATTGCGGGCCAGTGCGCAGCAGCTCGAACTGATGAAGGCAGGGCGCGTTGCGAGTGCCCGCGTGGTGGATCTCGCGGTAGCCGCCGAGGACCCCGTGGCTCCCGACCGGTTGCGCGTGGTGTTGATCGCCATGCTCGCGGGTCTGATAGCGGGTGCCGGCACCGCGCTTGCGCTGGACTGGATCGCCCGAACCGTTGGCGAGCCCGAGCAGGTCGAGCAGATACTGGGGCTCAGCGTACTGGGTATCGTGCCGAATTCCGCGCAACAGCACCGCATTTCCGCAGCGGATGCCGGCAATCACGGCGTGCACCTGCTGGCCAGCTTGGCGCCGTCGGATCCGGCGGTGGAAAGTCTGCGCAGCCTGCGCACGGCATTGCAGTTGTCCGGCCTGAGCCGAGAGCGCAACGTGCTGTTGATGACGGGTGCAGAACCGGGCGCCGGCAAGACCTTCGCCGTCGCCAACCTTGCGGCGGTGCTGGCCTCGGCGGGCCAACGCGTACTGCTGGTCGACGGCGACATGCGCCGTGGCACGTTGCATCGGATCTTCCGCCGTCCGGTGGCGCCGGGCCTTGCCGATGCGCTTGGGGACGTGGCCCGCGCCGGCAGCTTCGTACAGCGCGAAGTACTGCATGGCGTCGACCTGTTATGCCAGGGCAGCTCTCATCCGAATGTTGGTGAATTGCTGGCGGTTGCCGATTACGGTGCATGCATCGCGGCACTGCGCGGGCACTATGACATCGTGCTGATCGACACCCCTCCCGTGCCGGTTGCTGCAGACGCCGCGACCATGGCGCGCCACGCCGATGTCGTGCTGCTGGTGGCGCGCATGAACCATTCCCGACTTGCAGACCTCGAGGCCACGTGCAAGCGATTGCGCATGTGTGGCATCACCCCCGATGGCGTGATCCTGAACGGTTTCCAGCCACGCCTTGGCAGCTACGGCTACCGGCACGGCGGCTACTACCACCATGATGCGGCCAGCGCGGCAGGCCGGTTATGGGCACTCTGGCGCAAAGGCGGGCGCATATGAGCGGCACGCCTACCACTGGCAAGGCGCGCTTGCGCGTGGTGATCGTTGCCGAGGCGGCCGCGGGCGGCGTGGCGACGCACCTCGCCGATCTGGTGCGGGGGTTGGCGGCCATGGACCAGCACGTGCACCTGATCCTGCCTGAAAGCGAGCGTCTGGATACCGCGAAGATCGGCAGCGATGTTCAGGCATGCTGCGCCAGTGTCAGCCTGGTGCCCATGCAGCAGCGGATCGGCTGGCGCGATGCCCTTGCATGGCTGTGCATCTACCGGCTGCTATGGCGCATCCGGCCCGACATCGTGCACAGCCATAGTTCGAAGGCCGGGGCGCTGGCACGCGGCTGTATCGGTCCATGGCGGCAGGTCTATACGCCGCACGCGCTCTACACACTGGACCCGTCACTGTCGGCCGCGCGCCGTCGAGTCTTCGGTGGCGTGGAGGCTTTGCTTGGCCGCTTGCGCAGCCACCGGCTGATTGCCGTGTCGCATGCCGAGGCGCGTCATGCAAACGAGGCGCTGGGCATTCCGCGTGCGCGCATCACCACGATCCACAACGGCGTGTCTGATGATGCCAGGCACGTCAGGCTGACGCGCGTCGCGGCACGCCGCGCCCTGGGCCTGCATCCCACGCAGTGGGTGGTGGGCTTCGTGGGCCGCTTTGCGTATCAGAAGGGGGTGGACAGGCTGGTACGCGTTGCCGAACTGCTGTACAGGCGGTTCGGGCCGTCGCTGGAAATCGCGGTCGTCGGCATCGGCGATTTTGCGGCGGCTGCGGGCATGCCGGCGCATTGCCTGCCCGCCAATCTGCGACTGATCGGCAAGGTCGATCATGCGAGTGCCTGTTTTCCGGCATTCGATGCGCTGCTGTTGCCGAGTCGTTATGAGGGCTTTCCGTACGTCTATCTGGAAGCCATGGCGGCACAGGTACCCATCGTCACGACACGCGTCGCCGGTGCGAACGAACTCGTGGATGGCGAACAGATCGGCCTCGTCGTCATCAACAACGACGATCCGCGCCCGCTTGCAGACGCGCTGGAGCGACTACTGCGCAATGAAGCCCTGCGCCAGCGTATGCGTCGCAACTGTGCTGACGCTGCGGGCCGTTACGCAGTGGACACCATGGTGCAACGAACGGCACAGGTCTATCACGAAGTTGTCAATGGAGAGCCGCGATGAGTGGTTGCCGTATCACGCTGCTGCATGCCTACAGTCGGCACAATGCCGGCGACGGATTGCTGGTCGATCTGTCCTTGCGCCTGATCCGCGAAGCCCTCGGGGAGCATGCACGTGTGACGCTGGTGGCGTCGGATCCGCCATCATTTGCCACACCGTTTGCCACACCGTTTGGTGTTTGCGAGTCGGTGTACCCTGCGCCGGTCATCGCGCAACAGGGCTGGCGGCGCGCCTGGGCATGTGGCGCAACGCTGTTGTCGATACCCACGTCGGGCACGCGTGGGCTGCGGCAACTGCTGGACGCCTCCGACATGATCGTCGGCGTGGGTGGCGGTTACCTGCGTGCGCGCACCATTGCCGAGGCGCTCAAGCTGCGGGCGGGGCATCTTGTGCAACTACGCGCTGCAGTCGAATCGGGGCGACCGGCAATCTATCTGCCACAGAGCATCGGGCCGATTCCCGCCGGGTATGGATCCATGCCGTCACGCCTCGCGGATACGCTGGCATGCCAGTTGGGTGCGTTGGAGCGTGTGTATGTTCGCGACCAGCGATCGATGCAATGGCTCACGGGCAACGCCAATACCAGTCGGGCCCCCGATCTGGCGATCCTTGAACTCGGCAAACGTCTGACCAGCGCCGCGACGAGCTTCCAGGCCGGACAGCCGGTCCGGCATGTCGCGATGGTGCTGCGCAAAGCGTCAGCATGGAGCCGGGAGCGGCGCGAGCACTATCTGCGGGCTATCGCGCAACTGATTGCGCTGCTACGGCGCGAATGCCGTGTGAGCTTCGCGGTGCAGAGTGCGGTGCGTGGCAATGACGATACCAGGTTCTACCGGTCGCTCCAGATCGAGCCAGTTGGCTCGCTGCAGAACCTGCTGCGCATCGATCGGCCTGACATGGTGGTTTCGGTCCGCCTGCACGGTGCGCTGGAATCCCTGCTGGCAGGAGTGCCTGCCTACCACCTCAGCTACGAGCGCAAGGGCTTTGGTGCCTACGAAGATCTGGGACTCAGTCACTGGGTGCAGAATGCCGCGGCATTCGACCCGGCGGCTGTCCTGGATACGATGCTCGCACGGGGCGCCGCGGAACGGTTCCAGGCCTGCCTGATGCGCCGCGTGGCGGAGCTAAATGCGCAGCGGCATGGCATGGTGCAGTCCCTGCGTGATGCCGGCTCCAAACCAGCAGGACGGTAGGGGCAGCATGCCGGTGCTGATGGTGTTGGTCTTGCGCGCGCTGGCGCTCGGCGCAAAGTTTGCACTGGCCCTGGTCATCGCGCGTACGCTTGGCTACGCCGCAGTAGCCGAGTATGGGCTCGCGGTCGCGGCAGCGGTGATCGGCTCCAAGGTCCTGGGACTCGGCTTCAGTGCCGAAATCAACCGGAAACTGGCCAGTGCGCCAGGCACGGCGATTCTGGCGGTGACCCGGCTCGCGTGGATCCACCTCGCAAGCTATCTGTTGCTAGCGATCGCCGCAACGTGGTTATGGTGCGCCGGCGTGGCGCAGAGCTGGGCAGTGCCGGCCTCCCTGACGGCACTGACGATTGCAGTGGTGGTGACCGACCATCAGGCATTCGAGATCAACAGCTACCTTTATTCACTGCACCGGCGCCAGATTGCCTCATGGCTGATGTTTGCCCGTACGGGGCTATGGGCCGTGGCGGCGATTGGCGGGCTGATGAGCGGTGCGATCACCGGGATGGCTGGCGTGCTGGTCTTATGGGCTACGGGCAACCTGCTGGTGATTGTCTGCGGCTGGTGGCGGTTTGGCGTCGTCAGGTCGCAGGTTTCGCCGGACGAGGGGCATGCCGCTTTCTTATGGCCCGCCGCGTTGTGGCACGTCTGGCAGCGGGGCGCCGGATACTATCTCGCGGCGATCATGCTGTCGGCTACGCAGTATGCGGAACGCCTGATTGGCGCCTGGATCATGAGCGCCGGGGAAGTCGGCCGCTATGTGTTCCTATGGGCCATCGCCAATGCCGTTCAGACGCTCGCACATGCCTCGCTGGCAACCACGGCGGGCCCGGCGCTGGCGCGAGCGGCGCATGCCGCGCCGCTGCAGGTGGCAGCGCTGCTGAAGCGCCAGACGCTGGCGGCTTTCGGTACATCGCTGGTGACGGCGCTGGCTTTGTGGTGCCTGCTGGACCTCGTTCTGGCACTTGCAGGCAGGTCGTCGACGGACATGGAGGCGGACCGGTTTGTGTTCGGCATCCTGTTGGCGTCGTTCGTTGTGCGGGCCATGACGGACATCCAGTGGGCTGCGGTGATTGCCCTTGAGATGCGTGGTTGCACCTTGCTCGGCCTGACGGCGCTGGCCTGTGCCGGCATGCCGCTCGCATCCATATTGATTGGCGCGAACGGCATGGCAGGCGCAGCGCTTGCGCACGGCTGCGTCAGCCTGATGATTGCGGGCTGGCTTGCCTGGTCCTTGCGGCAACGGCTTGACCCCGATCCGCCAGGCATGGGGCAGCAACAATGTTGAGTCGGGGCGTCAGGTGGGTCATGGCCGCATCCGGCGTGGCGCTGTACGTGCTGGTCTATCTGAATGCCGGTCGATTGCTGCCGGCGGCAATCTTCCGCGATGCGCAGAAGATCCAGGAGCAGATGGACGGGGCTCAAACCTACGCGGGCAGTTCATTCGACGCCGTCGGCAGGCTTTTTCTGGGCTTTGGCGCTGGCGTCGACGCATTGGTCCTGGGTACCGGCATCTGGCTGATCTGGTCGATTGCCATGCGCGTCGACCGCGTCGGGTTGCTGATTCCGGCGCTGGCTCTTGCCGCACCGTGCGTATTCTTCAATCTTTTCGTCGCCGGCAAGGACACGCTGGTGGTGCTGATGTCGTTGATGGTGGCTGCGTCGGCACGCCGTGGCAATGCCGCGGCCCGAACCTGGATCCTGGCGGCGGTCCTTTATCTGGCCTACGCGGTGACGCTGCGCGCGTACTTTGCCTTGATACTTGGCATGGCGACAGTGTTCTACCTGTTGATTTGCGTGGGTTGCCGCTGGCGGGTCGTAGTCATCGCGTCGGCGATCTGGGCAATGGCTTGCTTGCCACCCGCGATCTTTCTCGCGCTTCAGTATCCACGCGACATCGCAGTCGATTACCTGATGTTCCAGTCGCCATACGGCGCGCGGACCAGTTTTTACAATCCGTTCCGGCCGGATTCCTTGTCAGCCTTTGCCGCAAACTATCTGTATGCGGTATGCCGACTCAATCTCGCCGTACTGTGGAGTCCGGGTGTAAAGGAGTTGGCAATGCAATGCTGGGTATTGCTCGCGGCGTGGCCACCCGCGGTGCAAGTCGTCCATGCAATGCGCAGTGGCGCGCGAGGCGTTCGATCGCTGCCAGCGTGCCTCGTGCTGGCACACGTGGCGGTGTCGATGCTGTTCGAGCCGGATCTGGGTAGTTATATGCGGCATCTGTCCAGCGTGGCGGCGCTGTCGATGCTGTTGCTGAAGTCGGACCGCGTGTGATGTTGGGCGGAAGGCGGGGGCGCGTGGCTGTGGTGGATGCGCGGATCAGTAAGCGCCGCGACCCACCAGTACGACACCGATGGTGCGGAACAGGATCAGGAGGTCACCAGACAATGTCCAGTTCCTGACATAGCTGACATCAAGCGATACGCGCCGCTCGTAGCCCGTGTCGTTGCGGCCGCTGACCTGCCAGAGGCCGGTGATGCCGGGACGCACGCGCATATAGCAGGCGGCTGCATCGCCATACCGCTCCAGTTCTTTTTCAACGATCGGGCGAGGGCCGACGAGGCTCATGTCACCGCGCAGGACGTTCCAGAGTTGAGGCAGTTCATCGAGACTGGTGTGCCGGATAAACCGGCCGAGCCTTGTGATGCGGATATCGTGGCGCAGCTTGAAATCCCGTTCCCATTCGGCACGGGCTTCCGGGTCGGTGGCCAGATGGCGCGCTAACGCGGCATCGGCATCGGGCACCATGGACCGGAACTTGAGGCACGCAAACATTTTTCCGTTCTTGCCGATCCTGGCATGGCGGTAGACGCAAGGGCCACCGTCGCGCATGACCAGTAATCCGATCACGCAAAGCAAGGGTGAGAGCAGCAGCAACAGCGTGATGGCGGCAACGACATCCAAAGCACGCTTGGCATGGGTTTGAAGCCGTTGTTGCTTGCAGGCGTCGGCTTCCGGCGACAAAGGGGGGAATGGTGTTGGTGCGATACCCGTGCTGACCGAACGCGATTTCGTCGTAGACATGGCAGGAATCCAGTGGTTGAGGTGAATCGGGAAATGACAGGAAAAGGCTCTCCCTTGGCTTCCAGTGGCTGGAGCCTGTTGGCGGGTAATCTGGCTGGGGTGCGGGCGTTGCGCGCGCGATGTGCAGCGCGTTGTGCGTCGCAGGCTGCGATGACGGTGTTGCGTGCTGGAGGCCGAATCCTCTTGATTGGCCTTGATCGGTTCCTTACCGAAGACTGGTTAGGATCATAGGCAGCCGCGCGGATGCCTCGGCTAGGATTTATCTGATTCTTCTAAGCCGTTGGCGCGTCGGATGGCTGCTGCAGGCAGCGGGAACATGAACACATGAATATTCGAATCGCGCTTGCCGATGACCATTCGCTGATCCGGATGGGCATGCGCCAGGTACTTTCCTTGGAGCTGGGTTTTTCGATTGTTGGCGAGGCGGCCAACGTGGAGGAACTGTTCAGCATCGTGACCACGCACGAATGCGACGTAGTCGTGACGGACTTGTATATGCCGGGGGGAGGGCAGCCCGATGGGTTGCCGATGCTGCATGCGTTTCGGCAGCATTTTCCGGCGGTAAAGGTGGT
The DNA here is from genome assembly GCF_057315035.1 of Cupriavidus sp. Lineage (NCBI taxonomy): Bacteria > Pseudomonadati > Pseudomonadota > Betaproteobacteria > Burkholderiales > Burkholderiaceae > Cupriavidus > Cupriavidus sp. Next base: position 118,666 of record NZ_DBHKYV010000025.1, read on the forward strand.
CGTGCTGACAATGCGGGATCAGCCGGCGCTGCTGCAGCGCGTGCGCGATGCAGGTGTGTTTGCCGTTCTCAGCAAGCGCGATGACCTGAGGGAGCTGCGTGCAGCCATCGTGGCGGCGTTCCAGCAGCGCAGTTACATCGGTACGACGATTCGTCGCGATGTGGCGCTGGTGTCCGGACCATGCGCTGGCATGGCGTCATTGACGGGCCTGAGCCCACGGGAGGTCGAGGTGGTTGGGCTCTACGTCGGCGGGATGTCGGTGAGCGCGGTGGCGCGGCATCTCAAACGTAGCATCAAGACGGTCAGTACCCACAAGACCAGCGCCATGAACAAACTCGGGATCCGCAGCGACGCCGAGCTGTGCCGATATGGCGTGCAGAATGGCATGTTCAGGCGCGATACGGCAGAAGAGGGCGATGTTGACTGAGGCTGGCCGATGATGGTCGAGGCAGGCAGTGGCGTTGAAAAGGATCGTGCGCCGGCGCGCGGCAAATGAAAAAGGCCGCGACTGGATCCAGTCGCGGCCTTTTTCGAATCAATGCGAAGTAACCCGCCCGATCAGAACACTTCCCACCAGGATTTGTCCTTGCGGCGCTGGCCATACTTGATGAAGTCGCTGTTCGGGTAATTGCGTTCCATCACACGCGCCGTGTCGTCACGCAAGTCCTTCATGCCGAGAGCGTCATAGGACCGGACCATGATGTACAGCGCTTCCTCGTTGGCCGGAGCCCCGTCGTAGTCCTTCAACGCCTGCTGGGCCCGGTTGACTGCAGCCAGGTAGGCGCCGCGGCGATAGTAATAGCGTGCGGCGTGCACCTCGTGCTGGGCCAGCGAATTGACGATGTACTGCATCCGCATCGTTGCGTCAGGCGTGAACTTGCTGTCCGGATAACGCGTGATCAGGATCTGGAACGCGTCATAGGCAGCACGCGCGGCCTTGGGGTCACGCTCGCTCAGGTCCTGGCCCGAGAAACGGCCCAGCCAGCCGAGGTTGTCGTTAAAGTTGATCAGGCCCTTGAGGTAATAGGCATAATCAATGTTCGGGTGGCTCGGATGCAACTGGATGAAGCGATCCACCGCGGCCAGCGCGGCGGCGGTCTCGCCATCCTTGTAGTTGGCGTAAGCGGTGTCGATCTGCGCCTGCTGTGCGAATCGGCCAAACGGATAGCGGCCCTCGAGCTTCTCATAGAGCTTGACGGCGCGTGTGTAGTCGCCGCCATCGAGGGCATCCTTGGCTTCCGAATATAATTTGTTGGCCGACCAACCTGCCGTTTCGTCAGGCTGGTCTCCAAGCAGGCCGCATGCCGACAGCATGACGCAGCCGCCTGCGAGCAAAACCGCTCCAATTTTCGCGCGCCAGTTAGCGCGTTTCATGCTCTGCACTTGCATGGGCAACCTGTTCCGGATGAAAAAAAATAGCGCCAAGCATTATAGCCGAAGCCCCCAGACCACAACCGGTCTGGAACGCCACACCGAATCCGCAGAGGTGACCGACCCCGAATCCGACGCCCTGGACGACGAGTTTGCCACCGATGACGGCGAGGGTGAATTCAACAGCGAGGTGCCCGCTGCGGCGCCTGCAGCACCGGATTTCGTGCCGTTGTACCTTGAAGTCGACAGCGCCAGCCATGGCGAACGGCTCGACAAATTACTCGCGCGGCACTTCAGTGAATTTTCGCGTAGCCGGATCCAGCAATGGATCGAGGACGGTGCCGTGCGGGTGGATGGCGAGCCGAGCCGCGCCAAGGCTTCGGTCCAGATGGGCCAGCGGATCGAGATCCAGCCGCAGGCTGCCCCCGAATCGCTGGCCTTCACATCCGAAGACGTACCGCTGGACGTGGTCTACGAAGACGATGCGCTGCTGGTCATCAACAAGCCGGCAGGCCTGGTGGTGCATCCTGCCGCGGGCAACTGGAGCGGGACGGTCCTCAATGGGCTGCTGCATCGCGACCCGCATGCCGCCCAACTGCCGCGTGCCGGCATCGTGCATCGGCTCGACAAGGAAACTTCCGGCCTCATGGTGGTGGCTCGGACCCTGACCTCGCAGACCGCGCTGGTTCGGCAATTGGCTGCGCGCACGGTCAAGCGGACCTACCTTGCGCTGGTCTGGGGCGAAACGCCCGATGACGGTACCATCGACGCGCCGATCGGACGCGATCCGCGCGAGCGCACGCGCATGGCAATCGTCCATACCAACAGCGGCAAGCCATCGCGCACGCATTTCGAGACCCTTGGCACCGTGCCGCTGGGCCGCTCGAAGGTGTCGATGGTGATGTGTCAACTCGAAACGGGCCGCACGCACCAGATTCGCGTGCATTTCGAGTCGATTGGCCATCCGCTGGTGGGAGATCCGGTCTACCACAAGGCCACGCAACGCGGTCAGCGCCCAGCGGTGCGCGTGACGCTGCCGGTGCCGTTCAATCGCCAGGCATTGCATGCTTACCGATTGGGTCTGGTGCATCCGGTAACGGGGCGCAAGAAGTCGTGGGAAGCCGAGCCCCCCGAGGATCTGCAGGCTCTGATCGACGCGCTCGATTTTGAAGGCCAGATGCAGGAAGACGAGGACGACGAGGGGTATGACGAAAGCGTCTGGTACGAAGGAGGCGAGGACGATGACGACGACTGATGCCGCGGCATGGATCGTCCCCGACTGGCCCGCGCCGGCGCATGTGCGGGCGCTCTCCACCACGCGGCATGGCGGCGTCAGCGCTGGCCCATATGGATTGGCCGGTGGCGCAGCCGGGGGGCTGAATCTCGGCACGCATGTCGGGGATGATCCGGCCGCCGTCGCGGCCAACCGCGAGCGCCTGGCCGGTTGCCTGCCGGCCATGCCGCGCTGGCTCGAACAGGTGCACGGTTGTGGTGTGGTGACGGCGGATGACGGGGGTGACGGGGGTTACGGGGAGGGCTGTAACCCGCGCGCGGATGCCAGCATGGCTGTCACACCCGGCCACGTCTGCGCCATCAT
>NZ_DBHKYV010000026.1:0-11175 GCF_057315035.1 Cupriavidus sp.
AAGCGTCGGCTGATCGTGAGCCGCACGAAGTCATTGACACGGTTGCTCTCCCGCGCTGCGGGAGAGGGGAGCAAACCGTAGGTAGTTCAATGGCTGTCGGTGCTCTCCCCTCTCCCGCATGGCGGGAGAGGGGCGGGGGTGAGGGCTGGCAGCTCAAGTTGCCGATATCGCGTCTTGATGCGCTGGCCCTCACCCCCAACCCCTCTCCCGCGCGCGGGAGAGGGGAGCTTGGTCACGATCAATCAAGCGTAATGTTGGCGTCCTTCGCTACGCGCTTCCAGATTTCGATTTCCTGAAGATTCACTGCTGCCTGGGCTTCCCCGCCGAGGTAGTCAGGCGTGATGCCCCAATCGGTCATCTTCGCCTTCACCGATGCATCTTCCAACGCGTCCTTCAATGCAGCGGAAAGCTTGTCGGTGATCGGCTTTGGCGTACGGGGCGGCGCGTACATCGCCCACCCGGTCCATTGGTCGAAGTCGACGCCTTGCTCCTTGTAGGTCTTCACGTTGGGGAAGTTGGACGTGCGCCGCGTGCACATCGCCAGCGGCTTGATCTTGCCGGTTTTGACCGCCGCGGTACCGGAGCCGATGTCGAGCCACGCCACCTTGACCACGTCGCCCATCATCGCCGTCATCACGGCTGCCCCGCCCTTGAACGGGATGTGGTCCAGTTTGATGCCGGTCTTTTGCGATAGCACTTCCGCGCAGAAATGGCCGGTAGACCCCTGCCCCCAGGTGCCGAACTGGAGCGGCTTCGGGCTGCGTTTGGCAAGCTCCACGAACTCAGTGAGATTGTTGGCGGGCAGGTCGTTGGTCGCGACGAGGATAATCGGTGACGTGCCCACGCGCGCGATGGTTGCAAGTTTCGTGGGGTCGTATGGCAGTTGCTGGTACACGGCCGGCGCCAATGTCGTGGTGGTCATCGTACCCAGCGCGATGGTATAGCCGTCTGGCTTCGCGTGGGCCAGTTGGCCAATCGCGATGGTGCCTGCGGCGCCCGCGATGTTCTCCACCACGAACGATTGCTTGAGCCGTTTGCTCAGTTGCTCGCCCAGCAGGCGTCCAAATGCATCCGCGCCGCCACCGGCGGCCGACGGGACGATCAACTTGATTGGACGATTGGGGTAGTTGGTGCCGGGGTCGGCGCCTGCACCTGCGGCGAACAGCATGCCAAGCGCCAACACTCCGCACCCGTATTGCAGACCACGTTTCATGGGACTGTCTCCGTTTATGTTTTTATGTGTTTATTCCTGCGTCGAAAATTCCGCGCCACCCTTCGGACGGATATAGCGGGGAATCGGCAAGCCCGCCTTCCGTGCGGCGGCCAGGATGCCCTCCTCGATCGCACCGGCATCCCGCACGCCCTGGAACTCACCCTCTTCCGAGAAGATGATATTGGCGCCGTAGACGACCATGAAACCTTCGGCGGCCTCCTTCGCATCGGCGGGGACGGAGAAGGTGTGGACCGAGCCGCCCGGTTCGTACAGGTAGCTGCCAGCGGTCTGGGGGTCGTTCGGATACTCGACGTAGTTCCACTCTCCCTTGGTGGTGAAGAAGTGGACCGTACCGGTGTGGAAATGCGGCGGGAGTCGCGTACCGGGTTCGAATTTTCCGTAGAGCACCCAGACACCATTCTCGCGGTCGAGGAACAGCGGCACGATCGTGGAGCCGGCTTCGGAGCCGGGAAACTCCACGGACTCGTTGATGTTGACCGACAGCAAGCGGTCCTGGTGCGTGACAACCTTCGGCAATGCCATTGCAAATCTCCAAGAAATTTTCTGTGGGGTCAATCGAGCTTGATGTTGGCGTCGTGGGCCACGCGCTTCCAGACTTCAATGTCACGCGCGTTGATGGTGGCCTGCTCGCTACCGGTCAGGAAATCGGGCGTGATGCCGAGGTCGGCCATCTTGCTGGTCACTGCGGGATCCTTCAGCGTGTCCCGCAGCGCGGCGGTCAGCTTGTCGACAATGGGCTTGGGCAGTCCCGCCGGCGCAAACATTGCCCATCCGGTCCATTGGTCGAAGTCCACGCCCTGCTCCTTGTAGGTCGCAACGTTCGGGAAGTTGGCGGTCCGGCGCGTGCACATCGCCAGCGGCTTGATCTTGCCGGTCTTGACGGCGGAAGTACCGCTGCCGATATCGAGGAAGCCGACCTTCACTACGCCGCCAAGCATTGCCGTCACCACGGGCGAGGTTCCCTTGAACGGAATGTGATCAAGCTTGATACCGGTTTTCTGCGCCAATACCTCGGCGCAGAAATGCCCCGTGGAACCGAGCCCCCAGGTGCCGAACTGCAAAGGCACGGGACTCTTCTTTGCGACTTCGATCAGTTCCTTCAGATTGTTCGCGGGGAAGTCCTTGGTCGCGACCAGGATGATTGGCGACGTGCCGACCCGCGCGATCGTGGTCAGGTCCTTGGCGGGGTCGTACGGCAGGTTGCGATAGACGGCGGGCGCCAGCGTGGTGCTGGTCATGGTGCCCAGGCCGATGGTGTAGCCATCGGGCGTGGCGCGTGCAAGCTGGCCGATCGCGATGGTTCCCGCCGCGCCTGCGTTGTTCTCCACCACCAGCGGCTGCTTCAGTCGCCGGCCAAGCTGATCCCCCAATACCCGGGCGAACACGTCGCCACCGCCGCCGGGCGCCGTCGGCACGATCAGGCGAATCGGCTTATTGGGATACGCGTCCTCGGCGTGTGCATACGAACCGGGAGCCATCGCCAGCGTGGCGAGGATCGTGAGGGCGGCGAATTTCTTCATCTTTGTCTCCTGCTTTTTTGTTTGGCTGCAACGTTCATCCTTGCCACTTTCCATGGAAAAGGAGAAACGTTTCCACATATTGTGTGTCGCGAGCCGTGCTGCGCAAATGGTGGTTAACCCGTGACCGAGTGCGACCTATGCGTCTTGCGTCAGCACGATTTTTCCGAAGTGGGTGTTCTTGCGCATCATCTCGCAAGCTTCAGCCGCTTGCGCCAATGGCAAACGCACATCGATGGGCAGACGCAGCCCACCGTTGCGAAGCGCGGGCCAGAAATCGTGCTGCACCCGCTGCGCAATCTCGCCGAAGTCTTCGAGCGTCCGGGTCCGAAAGGTCATGCCGAGATACTGGATGCGCCGCATCGAATGCAGGTCGAAGTCGAATTCCCCGGTTTCTCCGGCCATGCGGCCGATATTCACGATACGGCCGCCGATGCGCACTGCGCGCATGCTGTCGTTGATAAAAGGGCCTGCCAGGAAGTCGACCAGCAGATCGACACCGCGCTCTTCGGTGCAGCCCAGCACTTTCCTGGACCACTCCGGATCGTTGCTATCGAGCATCACGTCGGCCCCGAACTCCGCAAGCCGCTCACGGCGGTCTGCCTTGGTGGAGGTGCCGATGACAAGACTGGCGCCGAAATGTTTTGCCACCTGGAGCGCCATAAGGCCAACCCCGGACGAGGCGCCCAGCACCATGACGGTCTGCCCCGCTTCCAGGCCGGCCACGTGCCGCATGGCCGTATGCGTGGTCCGCAATGCCACGGTAAGGCAGGCCGCCGTTTCATAGTCCATGTCCGCCGACGGGAACGGAAAAACCCGGCGCCAGTCCGCCACCGCATACTCGGCGAATGCACCGAGACCCGAGCACATCACCTTGTCGCCCACCTTGTAGGCGGTGACGTCACTGCCTACCTCGACCACATCGCCCGACCACTCCAGGCCCAACGGCGTTCCTGCCCCACCCGCGGTGCCGTGCGCCTTGCCATCGACCAACGCGAGGTCGGCGCGATTCAGCGAACTCGCACGAACCTTCACAAGAATTTCGGTGGCTTTGGGGCGCGGGATGTCGGCATCGACGAAGACCAGGCCGGATTCACCGCGGATTGCAGCTTTCATTACGAGTCTCTCCATGAATAGTTGTTCTACAGGCGATGCGGGACCCGCATCACTGTCTTGACCGAATCATTGTAGAAACGTTTTCACAAAAAACGCAAGCTTGTCGAGGGCAAAAAAAAGCCGCCTCGACAGAAGCGGCTTCACGGTCCTGGCGAAGGGGTCACGCCGTGGCTTTTTTCCGTTGCACGGCCGGGCCACACGACTCCCGCAGCACGAGCTGCGTGGTGATGACGATCGACTCCGGCTCGACCTCGGCGTCTCGCTCCAGGCGCTTGAGCATCAATTGCGCAAGCGCAGTACCCACCACGGAGAGATCCCAGGTGAGCGAAGTAATCGACGGACTGAAGAGTTGCGAAAGATCCGTATCGCCAATGCTGATGACACTGACGTCGGTTGGCACCACTCGGCCGGTATGGCGGAGCCCCTGCAGCACCCCCGACAGGATCCTGGTGCCCAGACACAGAAACGCGGTCGGGGCATCCGGCCCGGACATCAGCGACAGCGCCTCGCTGAATGCGAATTCCATTGCCGACTTCTCTGAACGTATCAGCTTGGGTACCGGTTTGAGCCCATGGTTGGCATAGGCAGCCTCGAACCCGGCGATACGCTCCCGCCCTGGACGCAGCGTAATGCCGGGCGTCAGCAGCGCAATGCGCGTATGGCCGAGGTTCAGCAGGTACTGGGTTGCCTGCATGGCACCCGCGAAGTGATCGACCTGCACGCCCGTACCGGAGGGCCCAAAATCGCGATCCAAAGCGACCACCGGCATATGCTCGGCAATCTGTTCGAGCAGCTTGGGATTTTCCGATTCGCAGGGCCCCAGGATCAATCCATCGACGCGCCGGCGGCGAAAGAGATCGACCAGATTCTTTTCCCGCTTGCCATCGTTATGCGTGCTCGCGATAAGCAGCGCGTAGCCGGCGGCTTGCAGCGCCTCCTCCACCGCCGTAATGATCTGCGCGTAGAGCGGATTGGCCAGATCGGAAACCAGCAACCCTACGGCACCGGACGAGCGCGTGCGCATGCTCTGCGCGATCGCATCCGGTTCATACCCCAGACGGCGGGCCGCCTTGGTGACGGCCGCGATGGCGGCCTCGCTGACGCGCCCTGCCCGATTCAACGCACGCGATGCCGTGCCAATGGAAACGCCCGCCTCCTTGGCGACCTCTCGAATGGTGATGCGCGACGTCATGTCTGGCACCCTCCATGCAACTCCATGCGCAACATCGACTTTCCCCCTTTTCCGGCACAGCCACGGTGATGGCCAAGCCAGCCTGTTCTTGACGCCCCAGCGCTGTTCGATGGGGCGTCGCGCATTCTAGCGCAGCAGGAGAAGCCTATCCGCTACCAGGCGTTGCGTGCCCCGGCCTACTTGGGCGCGCCGATATGGCGGATGTGCTCGCCCTTGCCATCCCATGCCAGGCCAGCCCGCCGCACTTCGGCAAAATACTCCGCCTTTCCGCCGGCCATTTCCGAGATCTCGAACATGCCACTCGGCAGTTCCGGGTTGACGAAGTACGCGAACCGGCCGCGCGACCCCATGCGCCCGCCATGACCTTCGACATAGCCAGCTTCCAGCAAGTGGGCAACGATCTCGTCGAAACGGCCCTCGGTCCAGTAGGCGATGTGCTGGGCGCCCTCCCCGCTGCGCTTCAGCGAATCCAGATACAGCGAAGGCGCGTCGTCGCGCTGCTGGATCAGTTCGATCTGCAGGTCGCCAGAGTTTGCCAGCGCAATGGATAGCTTGGGCGGCGTCGCCACCTTGCCGTAGTAACGGAATTCGGTCGTGCCGACGTCCTCCTTATAGAACCACGGCCCTACTCCCAGCTTCTTCGACCAGTGGTCCATGGCCCGCTCGATGTCCGTCACGACATAGCCAAGCTGTCGCACACCCCCAAACAGAAAACTCATTGCTGCCTCCTTGTAGTCAAAAGCACTCTGCCTTGTTTGCAGAAACGTTTTCACACTATAGCAGCGACATGCGCTAACACATGGTGGTGTTAACCATTATTGTCCCTGCGAAGCCCGCAGTACAACAATGCTCTTCACGAGTGGAAACGTTTCTTCATAAACCCGCGAATCGTGGCGAGTAGCGACTAAAAATGCATATTGGAGACAATCGAATGACCCAGTTTCTGGAAAAAGTGGTGTTGGTGACCGGCGGCGCAAGCGGAATCGGCGCGGCAACGGCGCGCCTGCTCGCCCAGCGTGGTGCGACGGTCTTTATCGGCGACCTGGCCGGCGGCAACGGCGAGCAGATCGCGGCCGAGATCGGCGGCACGTTCCTGACGCTGAACGTCACCAGTGAGCACGACTGGACCCATGCCGTGCAGACCATCCTTGACCGGCAGGGACGCCTGGACGTGCTGGTGAATGCGGCTGGCATCGTTGGCGACGTGGTCAATGGGACGATTGCCAACACCACGCTCGCCGAATTCCGCCGGGTGCTGTCGGTGAATCTGGACGGCACGTTCCTCGGCTGCAAGGAAGCGCTGGCAGCCATGCAGAAGCACGGCACCGGCGCCATCATCAACCTTGCCTCGGTCGGGGCGTACTACCCCACCACCCAAAGCGTGGCCTATGGCGCCAGCAAGGGCGCGGTGACCCAGCTCACCAAGACCGTGGCGCTGGCAGGTAGTGAAAACGGCGCGAAGATCCGCTGCAATTCCGTCCACCCCGGCAAGACGGCCACGCCGATGCTGGAAACGATCTTCGACCAGTACCGGCAACGACTGGCCGCCGGCGGCACCGATCCGCGCCCAGCAGGCCGGCGCATTCCGCTAGGCGACGAAGGCCAGCCGCAAGACGTGGCGCATCTGATCGCCTTCCTGGCCTCGGACGAGGCCGGCTACATCACTGGCGGCGAGTTCACGGTTGATGGCGGCTGGCGCCTGCTGCGCTGAATACCCTGCAAGAAATCCCCGGATTCGGCGGCGCGCGACAGGCGCTGCCGAGCACTACTCCCACAAATCTCGACGATGGAGAACCACAATGTCTGAAGCACTGAACGCCGCACGTGTGAAAACCGTGCGCGACCACATGGCCCTGGAATGCACCCATGAATGGGATGCCGTGATCGATACCTTCCAGCACCCGCGTTACGAAATGCATGCCACCGGCGCGGTGTTCGACGGCGAGGAAGAGGTACGCGGCTACTTCGACGCGTCCCGCGAGAGCTTCCCGGACCTGGCCAATGAAATCATCGCCATTGCCGCCGCGGACGATACCGTGCTGGTCGAGTTCTGGCTCTCGGGCACGCACCTGGGCAACCTGAAGGCGAATGGCAAGATCTTCCCGCCGACCGGCCGCAAGTTCCGCGTTCGCATGGCCGCAACGTTCGAGTTCGCCAAGGACTCGGACAAGATCATTTGCGAACGTCCGTACTCGGCCACGGATGCCAAGCTGCGCGCGCTGGGACTTCTCTGAACAATCTAGTGGGAGCCTGCGAGGCTCCCCAGGTTGCAACCCGCCGCGCTCACCCCCGCAATCGAGAACTGAAACGGTTTTCCAACAGTCGCCCTGGCGAGCGAAACTCGCCAGCCTCGGTTTCCATGTACTCGCGCAAGTGCGCTTCGCTCGCGGGCAGCAGCGCGGCGTAGAGCATTGCCGTGCTGGCGCGCGCCTCGCGCCCCGGCCAATCGGCGGGAAGCAGTTCATCTGGCAAGCCGGGATCGCGCAGCAGCACCCGACGGTACTCGTGGATCAGCAAGATTCGGACGAAGAACGCATCGGCGGGCGATAGCGATGCCGCGTCATCGACCCACGGAGCAAAGCGCTTGACGTAGGCCTGCCATGCCTGCGCGACTTCCTTTAGCCGGTAGGTCTGGTGAATCAATAGCTCCAGAGGCCGCCGCGAGAATGCCGTGACCGATTCGGCCTGCATCACGGCCGCATGCTCGCTTGCACCGGCAGCCACGATGATTTCCGCCAGCGAGGCTGGATCGGCATTGGGATGCGCGAACACTCCCGGCGCGACCGGCCCAAAGCCCTCCCACAGCAACTCCCTGCGCAAATGCTGCCGCATCGACGCCTTGGTGTCATTGCGCAGCATGACCAGGGTCCACTTGCCGTCCCACGCCGGCGATACACCGGCATAAATGCGCTTGCCGGCATGCTGCACACGCAGCAAGCCGGCCTCAGACAAGCCATAAAAGCTCTTGCGTCCGATCTTCGTTGCCTCGAGCCAGTCATCGGCGGCAAGTCGGAAGATCGCGGTGCGCACCAGCCGGTTGCTCAGCCCGAACGGCGCCGAAAGGTCGATCAGGCTGCCCAGCCACGGTGCCTGCGGCCGCGGGGCGATCACATCGCCATACATCGTCACCAGTAGCGAACCGGCGCCCAGCTTGAGCCCCTTGGCAAGCCTGGCCACCGGTGCCGATACCGGCTCTGGCTTCACACCGTCACCCATGTACGCCCTCCTGAAGTGATACACACGAACCGATTGAATGAGTCAAATCGTATCACTATGATTTGGCTCAATGTCAGCTTCAGCAGATCCACTAAAGGACTGCCCCAGTCAACGGAGACATGCATGTACGCGCAATTGGTCGACACCGGTGTTACGCAGGTCCGGTCCTCCGAGAACATGAGTGCAGAGGAACGCGCCTTCCAGCAACGCGTCGATGACGGCATTCGTATCGAATCGAAGGACTGGATGCCAGAGGCCTATCGCCGCACGCTGATCCGCCAGATCTCGCAACACGCCCACTCGGAAATCGTTGGCCAACTGCCGGAAGGCAACTGGGTCACACGCGCACCCACGCTGGAACGCAAGGCGGTGCTGCTGGCCAAGATCCAGGACGAAGCGGGCCATGGCCTGTATCTATACAGCGCGGCGGAAACGCTTGGCGTGTCGCGCGACCAGATGCTGGCGGACCTGCACAGTGGCAAGGCCAAGTATTCGAGCATCTTCAATTATCCGACCCTGAACTGGGCCGACATCGGCGCCATTGGCTGGCTCGTGGATGGCTCGGCCATCATCAACCAGGTGCCGCTGTGTCGCTGTTCCTATGGTCCGTATGCGCGGGCGATGGTGCGCGTCTGCAAGGAAGAGTCGTTTCACCAGCGCCAGGGCTACGACATCCTGCTCAAGCTTTGCAATGGCACGACCGAGCAGAAACAGATGGCCCAGGACGCACTCAACCGCTGGTGGTGGCCCGCACTGATGATGTTTGGCCCGCCTGATGCGGATTCGCTGCACAGCGCGCAATCGGCGCAATGGCGCATCAAGCTGTTTTCCAACGATGCGCTGCGCCAGAAGATGGTGGACCAGACCGTGCCACAAGCCGAGTTCCTGGGCCTCACCATCCCCGATGCCGACCTCAGGTGGAATGCCGAAAGCGGTCACTACGACTTTGGCGCCATCGACTGGGACGAGTTCTACAACGTGATCCAGGGCAACGGTCCCTGCAACCGCGAACGCCTGGGCACCCGTGTCCAGGCATGGCAAGACGGCGCCTGGTTCCGCGACGCATTGGTGGCCCACGCCGACAAGCAGTCCACGCGGCACGCGTCGGAACGCCAGGTGGCGTGACCTGCGCCACCCCACCGTTTCACCTTACTCCCCACACGATTCAGCAAGGCAGGAGGCACCATGAAGGAATGGCCCCTTTGGGAAATCTTTATCCGTAGCCAGCACGGGCTGGCGCACAAGCATGTTGGCAGCCTGCATGCGGCCGACGCCGCGATGGCCATCAACAACGCCCGCGACGTGTACACCCGCCGCAACGAGGGCGTGAGCATCTGGGCCTTGCCGGCGCAGCACATCGCGTCCAGCAGCCCCACCGACAAGGGGCCGCTGTTCGAACCGGCCAACAGCAAGGTCTATCGCCACCCGACGTTCTTCCCGATGCCGGAAGCGGTCAAGCATATCTGAGGCACGCCATGGCAGTCAGCAATCAGGCAACATTCGACTACCTGCTCAGCCTGGGCGACTCGGCGCTGGTGCTGGGGCAACGTCTTTCGGAGTGGTGTGGCAAGGGTCCGGCTCTGGAAGAAGATATCGCGCTGACCAACGTGGCGCTGGACCTGATCGGCCAGGCGCGCATGTGGCTGTCCTATGCCGGTGAGGTGGAAGGCCATGGTCGCACCGAAGACCAGTTGGCTTATCTGCGCGATGCGCATCAGTTCCGCAATCCGCTGCTGGTGGAGCAACCGAACGGTAGCTACGCCGATACGTTGGCCCGCCAGTTTCTGTTCGACACGTGGCACTACTACCTGCTCGATGCGCTGCAGAGCTCCAGCGACGCCCGCATCGCGGCCATCGCCAGCAAGTCGCTCAAGGAAGTGGCCTATCACGCCCGGCGCAGCGCGGATCTGGTGGTGCGGCTCGGAGACGGCACCGCTGAAAGCCATCGCCGCATGCAGGATGCCATCGACCGGCTCTGGATGTACACGGGCGAGCTATTCGACAGCCACAGCGTGGATGCCGGGCTGGTAGCGGCTGAAGTGGCATGCGACCCCGCGTTGCTACTCGCGCCATGGCGTCAGCAGGTAGTCGAGGTGCTGGAAGAAGCCACGCTGGCGTTGCCCGCCGATGGCTGGATGCAGCGCGGCGGCCATGGCGGTTATAGCGGCCGTCATTCCGAACATCTTGGCTTCCTGCTGGCCGAGATGCAGTTTCTGCAGCGCGCCTATCCCGGCGCCACGTGGTGAGCATCATGCAGGCACAGACCGACACCATCTGGTCGTGGCTCGACCGCATTCCCGACCCCGAAATCCCGGTGATTTCGGTGATCGATCTCGGCATCGTGCGCGGCGTGCACTGGGAGACCGACACCTGCGTGGTGACGATCACGCCAACGTATTCGGGCTGCCCCGCCGTCACGCTGATCCGCGAACAGATCGGCCACGCACTTGGCGAACAAGGCATCGCCAACGTCGACGTACGGTTGCAACTGGCACCGGCATGGACCACTGACTGGATGACCGCGCGCGGCAAGCAGCAGTTGGCCGGCTATGGCATCGCGCCACCCGCGCAGAACGTGATCGACATCAGCGGCATCTCGCGCCGTCGCACGGCAGCCAAGGTGGCGTGCCCGCATTGCGGCTCGGCCCACACCCACGTTGTGAGCCAGTTCGGTTCCACCGCGTGCAAGGCGCTCTACCGCTGTGACGATTGCCGCGAACCTTTCGACTACTTCAAGGCGCATTGACGCCATCGACTGGAAGAGACAGACATGAGTCAGTTCCATGCCCTGCGCGTCAGCGACGTCACCAACGAAACGCGCGACGCCATTGCCGTGACCTTCGCCGTACCACCGGAGCTGGCGGATACGTACCGCTACCAGCCCGGCCAGCATCTGACGC